>DAONZY010000070.1:0-12893 GCA_035407085.1 Deltaproteobacteria bacterium
AAGGGAACAGCATAACTCTTATCTTGTGTCCAAGGTACCGGGCGCGCTACACATTTTGCCCCCCGAGCCCACTGCACAAATACAGTTTACTCTGTGTCTCTGAGAGCTCTATGAGATCAACTACCGTTTTTCATAAACGACTTTATCGATATTTCAGAATTCAATTCTCTTCATCATAAAGACGTGATACTGTTATCTAGCTAGACTGTCTAGTTTTGGAGGTATTATGAAAACAAACAAGCTGGGTCGCTCTACCCATGACCGTGAATGGCAACTTCAAACCGCTAAAAACCGCCTGAGCCAGGTAGTTGACCAGGCTCTTCATGATGGCCCACAGACTATCACCCTGCGAGGCAAACCAACTGCGGTAGTTGTCTCTTTCGAGGAATTCAGGAAGCTGACCAAGCCGCAAACCACCCTGTCACAATTTTTCACTCAATCACCGCTGCATAACGTAGAACTTGACTTAAGCCGTAGCACTGACCTTCCCCGCGAGGTGGATTTGTGAAATATCTTCTCGACACCTGTCTGATATCCGAACTGGTGAAAAAGAAGCCTGATGAGGGAGTGGTATCCTGGCTGGATAGTTCTGATGAACATGCCCTCTTCCTGAGCGTTCTTACCCTGGGCGAGTTGCAAAAAGGCATCAGCAAGCTTCAGGATTGCGATAGGAAAAATGATTTACAGTTGTGGGTTGAACAGGATCTTGCAGAGCGTTTTTCAGGGCGCATCATCGATCTTGATTTGGAAACAGCTATTGTTTGGGGGAAATTACAAGGGGAAGCTGAACAGCATGGGGAAAAACTGCCGGTCATGGATTCACTCATAGCAGCGACCGCTATAGCTAACAGCCTTATAGTGGTGACCCGCAATGTAAGGGGTATTGGGCGCTGTACAGCTAAAATCATTAATCCATGGAGTAGTTGAGGCTGCGATCAAAGGAAATCCAGTATTAAAATTTAGCGGGCGGCACATAACACCGCACACATTAATATCCTATCCCCCCGAACCCCCTGCGGGAACCGGCAAAACAGTCCACCCTGCAAACAGTGCTGCATATGAATCAAACAACAGAAACCACCGAAGACTGTCTCGCGATCTGCGCTGTCCCCAGCATCCGTCGTTTATGCCACCTGCCTCAACCCTGCCCTTCTCTTCTGTTTATAACTATGCCGCCGCCCCCCATGGACTTGGCCGCTTTTTTGACCTCGGTGGAGAGCGATGCCAGTTGGGCATAGGAGCTGACCGGTGTCAGCAGCGTATTGACAATGCCGATGGATAGCGACAGCAGATGGAAGGTCTCTGTTTCTCCCTTGCGGTTTACAGCCGTATAGGCACCGACACTGACATCCTGCTCTCCGTGAAACTGCAACAGGTGTTCGTTGAAGCAGGAAACCACATCCTGACAAATGGCATGCACACTGCCCGGTTCCGAGATGATGATAAAATCATCGCCACCGATGTGTCCGCAAAAAGGAGCTCTGCGCGGAGCAGCCGAGGCGGCAACGAAAAGCAGGACGCAGGCAACTGTTTTGATTACCTCATCACCCTTCTGGAATCCGTAGTGGTCGTTAAAGGGTTTGAAGTTGTCTATATCCAGGTAGGCGATATCAAACCCCTGTCCGGACTGCAGGCGATCGTTGATCTCGCGCTGGATGCTTTCGTTACCCGGCAGCCCGGTCAGCGGGTTGGCCCCCATGGCCAGGGTCAGATTGATCTCGGTAATGGCGCCGATAAAGCCGTTCACATCCACCATGCCTGCGTAGAGGCCATTCCGGGTGATACACACATTGTCAACCCGCAGGTTGTGCCCCTTTTCCTGTATGCTTCGGGCGGCATGCCTGATCGGCGTGTCCGCTTCGATGGACAGCGGCACCGGTATCATCAGGTCGCGCATGGTCTTGAAGTGGTTGATCTGGTAGGCAAAACCGTGCATGCCAATCACGTTCTCTTCCAGAAAGGTGGAACGATTAATTATGCCCACAGCATGCCCCTGCTCCACAACAGGCAGCACCTGCAGCCCCTTGTCGGTCTGGAATCGCTTCAGCACCGTTGAAATGCGATCCTCCGGCAGCGCCGGTTCGGTCTGCAGCATCACATCGCCAATCAGACCTCCGGAGCTGGCCTGACTGCCGCCAGGTGTCACAGACACCAGCGGGATGATGCGTCTGGACATCTCATCCACAAGCGAATCGGCAACCATGCCGTTTGATGCAAACATCATTTTCTTACCTCCAGGTCCGTTAACAGTCCTGCATAAAAGCCGGGACAGTGCCAAACCCAATCTACAACATGCTGATTACACGGATGTTACATTATGGAAAAATCTGCGCTAATTCAGCAGGTCAGCCGGATATGATTACAGGCTGCCGGCCTTTTTGAGAGATGTAACCGTCTTGCGGCCCGGCACGGTGTATGACACAAAAGCGGCGCTGCCCTCGTCAGCAGGGTCAAACTCCAGCGCAAAACAGGCCCCTTTTTTAAGATGAATGGCGCTGCCCTGTCCCAGCAGCAGATCGATCAATTCACCCAGTTGCGGGTCATGGCCGACCAGCACAAGACTTTCAACACCACCGCGTGTATGGAGCAGCTCAACAAGCTCCTCCCGATCCACTCCTGGTGCCAGCAGACCGCTGACCTCCAGCCGGCACTTGCGGCCAAGCCGTTCAGCCATGATCTGGGCGGTTTGCAAAGCCCGCGCCAGAGGGCTGCTGACGATCAGGCACGTCTTGAGTCCACGTTTATGCAGCCGTTTGGCCAGCACATCGGCCTGCTTGCGCCCCCTGGGGGTCAGCCAGCGCCATTCGTCCAAGAGCGCCACACCGCTCTCGACCGCCTCCCCATGTCTGACCACATATAGATTCATGTTTCCCTCCGATGGTTGATAATGTTTGAAACACGTTAGCACAATCAGACACCACTACAAGCACAACCATCACCCGCAACACACTGTTTACACGACTGTAACCATTCCCATGGCGCAGCATGGCAAACTCAGTCTGCAAGCCTGGTTGCAGACAGGATCGCACCAGCCCCGCACACGATTAATACCGGCGGTGACATACAATCTTCACAGAAGTATCACCCTGCCGACGCACGGACGTAACCTGACAATGCTAGAGTCGCGGCAACAATTGAGGAGGTGCGGCAGATGAGAGAACAGACGGCATTATCGGTTACTCCCCGGGAATTGAACCCCATGGTGGCCTCAGCGGCAACACTGGCCGCCGGGCTGATCAGATCCATCTCGATCAAGCACTACGCGCCGGTCGACAGACAGCAGGAGTTCGATCTTCTGGCCTCGAAACCGGAACTGCATCTGTCACGCAGCCGGATCTACCGGGAAAAGGGGGCCGGCGGCTACCCCACCATCGTACTAGGCGGCTTTGTTCCGGACGCCACCGAGGCGGTTGAATTCCAGCGCGGCATGCTGCGCCGCCACGGATCGATCTACTACATCAATTATCCGCGCAACGGATTCTGCCGGGAGATGCTGGCCGCCCAACTGGGCGATCTGCTCCATGACTTAAAACGCAAGGGACAAAAACCGATGATCATGGGGATCAGCTTCGGCTGCGGCCTGCTGCTGGACTACCTGGCAGCAGCGCCGGAAGCGATCCACGAGCGTGTGCGCGGCATCCTGCTGATCAGCCCGGTAATCTGCACCGACGACCTGATCAGACCTGTGCACGAGAAACAGGGGGGTATCCGTTTTCTGGAGAGCAACCTGAAAAAACTGCTGGCGGCCAATCCGGAACGCCAGGAAGAGCTGGAAAAACATATCGAACGCTCACGGCGCTGTTTCCAGGCGCTCTTCAACTCCGGCGCCGAAAACCGCTCGCTGGGGGTACGGCACCTGGCCATCCGCAGCAAGATCATGGATGTCATCAACAAGACACCCTGCCGCGGCGGCTTTGAGAGGATGGCTGCCCTGCGGGAGCTGAGCTTCCCCTCACTCAACAACTCGATCTTTGCCGGACCGGTGCTGACCCTGTTGGCAGAAAACGAACTGGACATACTGGTGCCGACTTCACCGACCATGCGGCTGTTCCACGATCAGCAAAGCTATGCCAGGCTGTTCCCCCGCTGTCTGGTCAGAACGGTCCGTTCCGCAGATCCCCTGGACGGGGTGGCCCACGCCTCGATGATCTTTCACCACCAGGCCTACAACGAACTGATCGACGGCTGGTACAGCAAGCTGCTCTACCCCAGGCTGCAGCTGGCGGTATAGTTCGGGATCCGTGTCCATTGACCGTGAAGCGTTGCACGTCAAAGTCCATTAGAAAAGGAAGCTGAAGGCATGCTGCACCATATTGCGAAACTCCCCCCGCTGCGCACGCTGCTGCTGTCAGCAGCACAGAGGCGTGCAGAGCGCTTTCTTTCAAGAGATCCGCTTGCCGCGCAACGCCGCATCTTTGCAGATCTGCTCAACAGCGCCGCCCAGACCCGTTTTGGCCGCGATCATGGCTTCGCCGAGCTAACCGGACTGCCGTTCGAAAAGGCCTATGCCCGTTTCAGCGCCCAGACGCCGATCAGGAACTATCAGGATTTTTGGGATGACTATTTCAAGGACAATCTGCATCAACAGGCGGACGGCCAAAAGGCTCTGCGCCTGAAAGACGCCACCTGGCCGGGCAGGATCGGCATGTTCTGTGAAACATCCGGCACAACCGCGCCGACCAAATTCATCCCGTTTTCCGAACGCATGTTCAGGGAAAACCAGAGCGCCGCCCTGGACATGATCAGCTGTTATCTCAGGCAGCACCCGGACTCACGCATACCGGGCGGAAAGATTCTGTACATGTCCGGCTCAACAGCACTGACAGAGATGGATCCGGGCGTGTTTTCCGGCGACATGAGCGCCCTGACCCTCCGTTTCCGCCCCTGGTACGTCACAGGGTTTGTCGAGCCGCCGCTGGAAACCGCCGCCCTCCCCTGGGATCAGAAACTGCAGGCCATGGCAGAACTGCTGCTGCGCGACCGGGATATCCGGGCCATCTCGGGCGTGCCCCCCTGGATTATCCTGTTGATCAGACGCTGCTGCGAATTGAGCGGCCTGCCGGCTGACCGGGCCCTGTCGCATCTGGAGCTGGTCATCCATGGCGGCACCAGCATCAAACCATACCGCAACGAGTTCGACCAGCTGTTCAGGGGACAAATGCCTGCATTGATCGAGCTATTGCCCTCATCCGAAGCATTCATGGGCTTCCAGTGCGCCGGTGAGCCCGCCATGCGACTGACCCCCCATTATGGCACCTTCTTCGAATTTGTTCGCATGGAAGAGCTGGACGACAATGGACGGCCTGGACAGTTCGCCACGGCAGTGCCGCTGGAACAGGTTCAGGCAGGGCAGCGCTACGCACTGATCCTCAGCACCTGCTCGGGGCTGTGGCGTTACCACATCGGCGACACGGTCCGGTTTAGCAGTCTGGCGCCACATCATATGGAATTTACGGGGCGGGACAGATTTCTGGACAAGCTGGAAGAAAAGGTCACCCAGGAAGAGGTGGAACGGGCTGTGGCAACATTGAACAGCTCCGGGCTATTCGCCGTGCGTGAGTTCATGGTCGGCGCCGACATATCCGGCCGCCGCCATGTGTGGGTGCTGGCCGGCGCCAGCAGAGGCGCTGATTGCACCACAGAGGCGGCCCTGCTGCTTGACGGACAACTGAGGGCGCTGAATGCCGACTACGACACCTTCCGCAGCCAGGGCAGGATCAACCCGCCCGACATCAAGCTGGTAGCCGACGACACCATCTACCAGTGGTCGCGCCAGGTGCGGGGCAAACTGGGTGGGCAGTCCAAGATACCGCACATCGACCCGACCCAGGACTGTGCAATGATCGCCAGCCTGGCCAGCTTTGCGGGCAACTGCGGGGTTCATGTCTGAAAGCAGGCAGTATTTGCAAAGCTTTTACCCGGCGCACACAACCCTGTAACAAAGCGCTGCTATGATGGATTTACAGCAGGGGAAGCAGGGACACATCCGCGGGGCCGGGCCTTGACCTGCCACAGGCAAGTACCCGGCGATCCGGTGATTTGATATCATCCCAGGCAGCGACCACGGCTCTCGGCGCAGACCTGAATTCTTTCAATCCTCCAGCTCAAACCCCTCAATCCTGCCCACATTCATGAAGGTGGCGCGCGATTTGGCGATCAGTCGTCCATCCCTGCCCAGCATCTCGCCATCGACCACCATGGTGTTTCTGCCGCAGTGCACCACCCGGCCGATGCCCCGCACCAGATCCCCGACGCAGGCATTGCGGATATAGTTGATGTTCAGGTCAACAGTCACCACCCGGTTGCCGTAGGTGGCACAGGCCACCCCCATGGCGGTATCCGCCAGCGAGGCCACGGCCCCGCCGTGCAGCATGTTGTGCGAGTTGGCATGTCTTTCCGCATCAACCGGCATGGTGATCTCCACCATACCGTGGCTGATGGCAACGATCTCCATCCCCAACAGCAGTACAAACGGATTGCGGGCATACAGCCGGTCAAGGTGTTTCCTGATATGTTCAGAGTGATCCATACAGTCTGCCTCCTGAAATCAGATCAAACGTCGAAAGGCTGTACTCTACCCTCAAACAGCAAGAATCTACAAAACATTTTACAAATCGGCACACAGCTGTAACATAACTATGTTACAAACAGGTTGACCGAAGCTGTAACACCCCTTAAACCCGGGCGGTCAACAGACTTCACTGAAAAGACTGACAATCCAGAGGACATATCTGCATGAAGAAAATCCTGATCATCGAGGACGAGCGGGATCTGGCCGACCTGCTGGCCTACAACCTGGAAAAGGAAGGTTTTGCGGCCAGTTGCGTACACAACGGCAGCGACGGACTGGAAGCGGCTCAGCACGAGACACCGGATCTGATCATTCTGGATCTGATGCTGCCCGGCATGATGGGCACCGAGGTCTGCAAGATCCTGCGCAAGAGTGTGAAAACCGCCCAGGTACCGGTATTGATGGTCACCGCCAAAAGTGACGAGATCGACCGGGTGGTCGGATTCGAGGTCGGCGCCGACGACTATATCGTCAAACCCTTTTCCATGCGGGAGCTGACCCTGCGGGTCAAGGCCATCCTGCGACGCTGCGACGGCGAGCAGGTTCAGGCCCAGCCCCAGCCGATGCTGAAACTGGGGGAGATCAACATCGACACCGAACGTCACCAGGTTGTCAGCGCCGGAAGCCCCGTAGAACTCACCTCGACCGAATTCAAGCTGCTGCTCTACCTGACCGAACGCTGCGGCCGCGTGATCAGCCGCGACCAACTGCTGCAGAACGTCTGGAGCTATAACGATGTGGGTGACACCCGCACGGTGGACACACATATCACCAGACTGCGCAGCAAACTGGGCGCACCGGGCGACCAGATCAAGACCGTGCGCGGTTTTGGATACAAGATGGAAGAGGTGTAGAACTGTTGAGCGTGTCGGTTATCCGTGCCGGTAACCACACAGCAGATCACGGATATTGCTCCGGTGACTAAACATTCAAACCCTGCTGTAGGGGCGGGGCGCCCCCGCCCCGGATTGGGCGAGGCAAGCCTAGCCCCTACCATTCATATGTTTAACCACCGGATCAATAGCACTATCAAAAGGACAACTATCATTATGAAGTTCCATTGGAAACTGATGTCTTCATATCTGGCGATCATCGTGCTGCTGTCGGCTTTTTTCTATTTCAGCTTCGATCACAGCGCCAAATCCGTATTTATGGAAGAGAGCCGCGAAAACCTGATCAGCCAGACCCGCTTGGCCAAACTGCTGGCCGAGCAGGATGCCATCGGACTGCCCCCCCAGATGCTGGCCGAAAATGTCGGCTCTGCTGTCAAGGCGCGCGTCACGCTGATCCAGCCTGACGGCAGGGTTATCGCTGATTCGGATGTGAAGCGCCCCATGGTCGCAGAACTGGAAAATCATCTCAGCCGGCCCGAGGTGCAGCAGGCGCTGAAGACCGGCATCGGCAGCGCCGTGCGCTATTCCGACACACTGAAAACCAGCATGCTGTACACCGCCATCAGCTACAACTCAGCAGGCAAAAAGGGGGTCATCCGCCTCTCCCAGCCGCTGGAGTATTTCAACGAAGCCAGCCAGACCCTGCACCGTGTCACCGGCACCGCCATGCTGCTCTCGGCCCTGCTAGCACTGGGCTTAAGCCTGTTTCTGTCCAAACTGACCTCCCGGCCACTGCGGGAGATGGCCGCCCTGGCCGAACGGATCGGCAAGGACAAGGATCCGATCCGCATACCGGTCTCCGGTCATGACGAGATCAGTCTGCTGGCATCGGTGATGAATGAAATGGCCGGGCGCATCGACAGACAGCTGCAGAGCCTTGCCGCTGAGAAACTGCGACTGGACACCATCCTGAAAGGCATGGGCGAAGGGGTAATGGTTGCCACATCAAAAGGCACCATCACCCTGGTCAATCCATCCTTCCGCAACATGTTCGGCATTACCGCCGATGTGGAGGGCAGAAACCTGATCGAGGTTTCCCGCAACCCGGACCTGCAGGCCGCCTTCCAGGAGCTGAGCGAGACGGGCAATGAACTGATCCGTGAGATCCGCATCCTGCCGGGCGAGACCACCCTGCTGACCCACTGGGTTCCCCTGCCAGCCAACAACGGCGGTGACGGTGTGGTGGCGGTTTTCCATGATATCACTGACATGAAGTACGTGGAGAACATGCGTCGGGACTTTGTGGCCAATGTCTCCCACGAGCTGCGCACACCGGTCTCGGTCATCAAGGGCTATGCCGAAACCCTGCTGATGGAGGGCGTGATCGCATCCGAACCGGACAAGGCCTCCCGCTTCGCCGGCATCATCCACAACCACGCCGAACGTTTGACCATCCTGATTAACGATATCCTGACCCTCTCCTATCTGGAATCAAAGGCTGCTGCCCTGGAGCTGAACCCGCTGGATGTGGGCGGTACCGCGGCCAAGGCCTGCATGTTGCTGGCCCAGAATGCAGCTGCCAAATGTATCAAACTGGCCAATGAAGTGCCCAGTGGCCAACTCCCCAGGATCATGGCCGATCAGGGCCGACTGGAGCAGGTGTTGGTAAATCTGATTGACAATGCCATCAAATACACCCCGGTGAGCGGCACGGTACGCGTATACGCCGAGCAGGCCCCGGGCCAGCTCAAGCTCTCGGTTACGGACAGTGGTATCGGCATTCCGGAAAAAGACCTGCCACGCATCTTCGAACGCTTCTACCGTGTGGACGCCGCACGCAGCCGCGAGCAGGGCGGCACCGGCCTGGGCCTGTCCATCGCCAAACATATCGTGCAGCTGCACGGCGGTGAACTGACCGTCACCAGCACACCGGGCAAGGGCTCCACCTTCACCTGCACCCTGCGCACGGCCTAGTCGGCCGTGCCGGCCGACCCAGTCCCCAGTCCCCAGTCCACGATCTTTTAACCAACTGTTTCCCTGCCTGTAACACAGTCGTAACATCACTATGCTAACGTGTCACCCAGTTGTGAAACCAAATCAAAACAACAAATTGGAGGGACACATGTTAAGGAAGTCGATTGTTACAGCAGCGTTGCTTGCGCTAACCGCGGTTTCGGCACAGGCAGAAAAAATCACCGTTGACAGCAAGATCAAGAGTTACAAGGCCACATCAGGAGTGGCCGGCAACCTGAACAGCATCGGATCCGACTCGCTCAACAACCTGATGACCTACTGGGCCGAAGGTTTCAAAAAGAAGTACCCCAATGTCAACATCCAGATCGAAGGCAAAGGCTCCAGCACCGCCCCTCCGGCCCTGATCGCCGGTACTGCCCAGCTGGGTCCCATGTCCCGCGCGATGAAGGCCTCGGAAATCGAGCAGTTCGAGAAGAAGTTCGGCTACAAACCAACCAAAATCGGCGTGGCCCTGGACTCCCTGGCCGTATTTGTCAACAAGGACAACCCGATCAAAAGCCTTTCACTGGACGAGGTTGACGCCATCTTCTCCAAGACCCGCAAACGCGGCCTGCCGGAAGTCACCACCTGGGGTCAGGTGGGCGTGAAGGGCGCACTGGCTGCCAAACCGATCAGCCTCTATGGCCGTAACTCCGCCTCTGGCACCTATGGCTATTTCAAGGAGAAGGCCCTGAAAAAAGGGGATTACAAGAACACTGTCAAGGAACAGCCCGGTTCAGCCTCTGTTGTTGAAGGCATTGCCAAGGATATCGCCGCCATCGGCTATTCAGGCATCGGCTACGCCACTTCCGGCGTGCGCGCCGTGCCTCTCTCCGACAAAAAGGGCGGTCCAGTTGCCGAAGCAAACTACAAAAACGTGCTGAACGGCAAATACCCTTTAAGCCGCATGCTCTACATCTATGTGGCCAAAAAGCCCGGCCAGCCGCTCCCCAAACTGACCGAAGAGTTCATCAAGTATGTACTCTCCAAAGAAGGTCAGAAGATCGTGGTCAAGGACGGCTATGACCCGCTTACCGCAGCACTGGTTGAAAAACAGATCAAGGCCATGAAATAGGCTGAATACAACACATTTGCCGCAGAGGGCACAGGGGTTTCAAAGCGTATCATCCACCAACCTCTGTGTTCTCTGTGGCAGATCAATTGACTTCATCTTCAACAAAACGACAAGGCACTGCTATTAACCATGAACAATGAAATTTCCCGCAAATCGAGGCGCAATGACCGCATAGCCGAATGGCTGATCAAGGTGGGCGGCCTGCTGGTGATCATCTCCGTGATCTGGATTCTGGTGATGATCGCCAAGGTATCCCTGCCGCTCTTCTTCAGCCCCAAGGCCAGTGTTTCAGCCAGCTTCAGCCTGCCGGCCGGACTGCAGCAGTCCAGACTGCTTGCTGGCGGTGTGGATGACGCCGGCGTAAAGGCGTTTGTGATCGATGAAAACGGAAATGTCCATTTCTTCGATGCCGCTGCCGGACAGACCATCGAAAGCCTGCCGGTGCCTGAGAAACCCCGCGGCAGCCGGAAAATCGCCAACCTGGAGGCAACCGGTAAATCGTCATACAATCTGGTCTGGGATAACGGCGCCGCTTCATCGCTGAAAGTCAGCTGCGGTTCAGCCCGGGAAGGCGCAAGGGCCGGTGATGTTGAGCACTCGCTTTCCGTCAATGAACAACTGGCCTTCGGACCAGCCGGACCGACCCTGCAGACATTTGTGCGCCAGGTAAACGACAGGGACGCAGTGCGCGTCGACCAGCTGGAGAGTAACCGGTTCCGCATCACCCACCGCACGGTGGAAAAAGACCTGATGGAAAACGAGGCCGTCAAGGTCACAAGCGCCGAAATCAGCGACAAGCCACCGGCGCCTGTAACTGCCATCACGCTGGACGGCAAGGGGCACTACCTGTATGCCGGCACCCACAACGGACAGATCATGCGCTGGGACATCTCCGAACCGGGCAACCCGCGCCTGATCGAGACCGTCAATGCCACTTCCGGCGCATCCATCACGGCCCTGGCCGTAGTGCTGGGCGATTATTCACTGGCAGTGGCCAGTGCCGACGGCGGATATAACATCTGGTTTCCGGTCAATACACCGGGCAGCGGCACCGACAAGCGCCTGACACTGATTCACAGGCTGCCTGGACAGGCCGCCGCCACAAACGCCATTATCCCCTCAAACCGGGACAAATCTCTGGCTTCCTTCAACAGCAAAGGCGAGCTGCGCATCGACCACACCACATCGGAGCGGATGCTGCTCAGCCTGAATACCGGTAAAGCAGCCATTCGCCATGCCGCCTATTCACCGCGCTGCACGGCAATTGCCGCGCTTGATGCGGACAACCGCATGACCGTCTGGAAGCTGAAGATCCCACACCCGGAAATATCACTGGGCACCCTGCTCGGCAAGGTGTGGTACGAGGGATACGACAAGCCGGAATACGTCTGGCAATCCTCCTCGGCCAGCGATGATTTCGAACCCAAAAAGAGTCTGATGCCCCTGATCTTCGGCACTATCAAGGCGACCGCATTCGCCATGCTATTCGCCGTGCCGCTGGCCCTGCTGGGCGCGCTCTACACCAGTCAGTTCATGACCCTCAAGGTTAAAAACCGGGTCAAACCGACCGTGGAGATCATGGCCGCCATACCGTCGGTTGTGATCGGCTTTCTGGCCGGCCTCTGGCTGGCGCCGCTGATCGACAAAGCCGTACTGGCCCTGTTTATTTCGCTTCTGGTCATTCCGGCCCTGCTGCTAACCGTCACACTGCTCTGGAGACAGGTCCGGCCCTATTCAAAGTCCGGCATCATGCTGCGCGGCAACGAATTCATGGTGCTGGCGCCGGTCATCGTGGCAGGGGTCTACATCTCCTGGCTCCTGGGCGGCGCAGTCGAGGCCTCCATATTCGGCGGCGACTTCAAACAGTGGCTCTACAGCGTGCTGGGGGTCAATTACGATCAGCGCAATGCGCTGGTAATCGCCATCGCACTCGGCTTCGCCGTGATTCCGATCATCTTCACCATTGCCGAGGACGCCCTGTCCAATGTGCCGCGCAACCTGTCAGCCGCCTCCATGGCGCTGGGCGCCAGCCGCTGGCAGACCGCCTGGCGGGTGATACTGCCGTCTGCCATGCCGGGGGTCTTCTCGGCCATCATGATCGGCTTCGGACGGGCCATTGGCGAAACCATGATCGTACTGATGGCGACCGGCAACACACCGATCATGAGCTGGAGCGCCTTCAATGGTTTGCGCAGCCTGTCGGCCAATATCGCCGTGGAGATCCCGGAAGCGCCGCTGTTCGGCTCGCTCTACCGGGTGCTGTTCCTCTCTGCCGTGCTGCTGTTCATTTTCACCTTTATCATCAACACGGCCGCCGAGGCGCTGCGCCAGAGGTTCAGGAAGAAATACGGAACTATCACCAATAAAAAGGCCATGATGACTTAATCTGTCATATGCCTGT
>DAONZY010000071.1:0-12505 GCA_035407085.1 Deltaproteobacteria bacterium
CATTCATTGCCGGTCTGATGTCTTTTTTGTCTCCCTGCGTTCTTCCGTTGATCCCGTCCTATATCACCTACATCACCGGGCTGTCTTTTTCCGATCTGCAGAGTGAACATCCTCCAGCCCGCATCAGGCGCAAGACCTTGACACACTCGGCCTGTTTCGTTGCAGGATTCTCACTGATATTCATACTGCTGGGAGCCACAGCAACCCTGGTCGGGACGCTTTTGCAGCAGTATACTGAATTATTGCGCAAGGCTGGCGGTGTCATGATCTTCATGTTCGGTCTGCATATCGCCGGTCTGTTGCCGATCAGGCTGTTGATGGGGGAAAAACGGATCAGCCTGCACAGCAAACCGGCCGGGCTGTTTGGCAGTTTTCTGGTCGGGATTGTTTTCGCCGCTGGCTGGACCCCCTGTATCGGTCCTGTACTTGGTTCCATACTGACCCTGGCCGCCACGGAGCAGGATCTGGAGCAAGGAGTGAGCCTGCTGCTGTTCTATTCTGCGGGTATGGGACTTCCGTTTCTGCTGTCCTCGCTGGCATTGCACCGTTTTCTGGTGCTGTTTCACCGTTTCAGGAAGCACATCCGGCTGGCTGAAATCATGGCCGGGATCATGCTGATGGTCTCCGGGGTGATGATCTATTTTAACTGGCTGGCACGGCTGTCCGGGTATGCCTTGAATTTGTTGGGGGAGTATAGATGAAGGTCCATAGCGCACGTCATTCTATTCAGCTTTCCGTGGCGGACTTGTCCGTTACCGAAGCGTTTTACGGCGGGATACTGGAGATCCCGGTACAGCGCTCGCTAACGGCTGCCGGAGCGCCGGAACACCTGTTGATCGATATGGGGGGCATTGCGCTGATCTTTGTCGAGGAACAGGATGTCATCCGGGCCCATCCCATACTGGAACGAAGATTGGGACTTTTTCCGCGTGGCATCGGCCTGACACTGCATTTTGAGGTCTGTGACATAGAAGGAATCAGCGACGCCATCATGGAAGAAGGGCTGGAGATACTATATCCGCTGGAAATCAAGCCTTATGGTGTGAAGGAAATGTGGTGTTTCGATCCGGACGGCTATCTGGTTGTGTTGGATGAGGCCAAATGAAACATTGGAGCTGCAACCGGTTCAGTCGAACAGCTCGGCATCACAAAAAGCAGCCCCCTGACTGTCCTTGCCCGACACTGTCGGCTCTCCTTCAAGCGGCCAGTTGATGGCCAGTTGCGGATCATTCCATGCGATGCAGCGCTCATCCTGGGGAGACCAGAAATCTGTTGTCAGATAGAGAAATTCGGCAGAGTCGGACGTAACACAAAAACCATGGGCAAAGCCCGGTGGCACCCACATCTGCAGTCTGTTCTCCGCTGAAAGCGAGGTGCCGAACCACTGGCCGAATGTGGGTGAGCTTTTGCGGATATCCACTGCCACATCAAACACCTCGCCACTGATCACCCTGACCAGTTTTCCCTGCGGATGGCGGATCTGATAATGCAGACCGCGCAAAACACCCTGAGCCGAACGTGAATGGTTGTGCTGGACGAAACATGTATCCAGGCCGGTCAGTTCCTGCCAGACGCGTTCGTTGAAACTCTCGAAAAAAAAACCGCGCTCATCCCCGAATACCTTTGGTTCCAGGATCAGCACGTCCGGTATGGTTGTATTAATGACTCTCATGGTGTCTCCTGGTTGATCTGATGCTGACCGTTTTTAGCAGATAAGCTTTGAGTAGCGCAAGGTATTGTTGCCGATTATTTGCAAACAAACTGCTTGCATTGTGAGCTTAAAAAGTAATAATTTTCAACTTTCTGGATTTTTGAGGCAAGCGAGGTAAGCTAGAAACATGATTTCAACAACCGTACTGAATAACGGCGTGCGTGTGGTATCCCAGCATCAGGAACAGATGCACACCGTCTCCATCGGCATTTGGGTGGCGAGCGGAACCCGCCATGAAACCGCCGACGTGAATGGCGTGGCACATTTTATCGAGCACCTGCTCTTCAAGGGCACCGAACGGCGCAACGCCCGTCAGATCTCCATGGAGGTGGACTCCATCGGCGGTATGCTGAATGCCTTTACCGGTCATGAGTACGTCTGCTATTACGCCAAGGTGCTGGCCAAGTTTTTGCCGCGCATTACCGATCTGCTGGCCGACATCTTCCTCAATTCGACCTTTCCGGCTGACGAGATTGAACGTGAGCGCAAGGTGATCCTGCAGGAGATCAAGATGCGTGACGACACGCCGGATGAGTTTATCCATGACCGCTTTCACCAGAATTTCTGGAAGGGGCATACCCTGGGTTATTCGATCCTCGGTTCGGAGGAAACCATCAGCGCCCTGTCACGTGATGCGATCATCGGCTACAAACAGAGTCGCTACAGGCCGCAGGATATCATTGTGTCCGCTGCCGGTAATGTTGACCACCAGGAGCTGGTGGAACTGTTTCAGGAGGCCTTTTCCCGCATCTCATCCACGTGGGAGCCTGCACCGGAAATGGCGGTTGCAGCTTGCGGTCGGCAGCTCAACCTGTGTGATCGGGACATGGAACAATCGCTGATCTGTCTGGGAACGCACGCGCTATCCCAGTCGCACCCGGATCGCTATTGCCAGTACCTGCTTAACACCATTCTGGGAGGTGGCATGAGCTCGCGCCTGTTCCAGGAGGTGCGTGAAAAGCGCGGTTTGGCCTACTCGGTTTACTCCTATGTTATCTCCCACGCCGACTGCGGGGCTTTGGTTGTCCATGCCGGCACGGAACCGGGACATTGCCGCGAGGTGATCGATATCGCCATTGACGAAATGACCCGCATCAAGCGTGAGCCGGTCAGCCAGTACGAACTGGATTCTGCTCGCGAACAGCTCAAGGGGAAGATCCTGATGTCCCTGGAAAGCACGGAAAGCATGATGATCAGGCTGGCCAAGAACGCCATCTATCTAGATGGTCAGCAGACTGTTGAGGATGTCATCGAGGGCTTCGACCGGGTGACTGTGCCAGACATACAGCGGTTGGCCAGCCAGTTTTTCGACGGCAGTTGCATTAATCTGGAGATTATGGGTAAGACTGCCAATCTGGGTATCTCCAAGGATATCCTGACCATCTAGATTTGAAGCGTTTTCAGCTGTCAGCATGCAGTTGGAAAGGCCCGCGGTTTTTTGCCGTGGGCCTTTTGTGTCTATTCCCTTCCGGTGTGCCCAAACCCGCCCTCACCCCTTTTGCTTTCGCTGCTGAACTCGCTTACCAGTTCCAGGCAGACCTGGGTTACCGGCACGAACATCATCTGACAGATGCGCTCTCCCGGTTCGATGGTGTAGGTCTGTTCTCCCCGGTTGTGGATGCCGATGCCGATCTCTCCCTGATAATCCGAATCGATCACGCCGATGGTGTTAGCCAGCACGATGCCGTGCTTGATACCCAGACCGGAGCGTGGCACGATCAGGGCCACAAGTCCCGGGTCGTGTATGCTGATGGCGATGCCGCTGGGGATCAGCAGCGTCTGGCCGGGCAGGATGGGTAGCGGGGCTGCGATGCAGGCCCTCAGGTCCATTGCGGCAGCACCGCTGGTGGCGTAGGTCGGCAGCGGTATGCTGGTGCCGATCAGTGGATTAATGATTTTGGTTTCAATTTTATACCTGTTCATGTAAATTCCTGTGATTGCAAGATGGCCATACCAGCGCATGATAACAGAGTTTGCGGGTGGTCGTAACCTGATTTTTACGCTTATTCAGAAAGGAACCTGGCAGCATGAAAGATCCGCGCATAACCGAATTTGCCAGCATATTGGTTGACTATTCCACCAGGGTCAAGAAGGGGGACGTGGTGCTGATCAACGCCGCCGGTTTTGAGGCCCTGCCGCTGGTCAAGGAGCTCTACACCCTCTGCCTCAGTCGTGGCGCAAAATACGTCGAATACTCCTTTAACGCGCCAGAGATTGACCGCTGTTTCTATCAGCTGGCCAACAAGCAGCAGCTGGCGCATTTTCCTCAGCACAAGCTGGACTTCTACAAGACCCTGACGGTCTATATCGGTATCTCCGCCTCCAATAACTCCATGGAAATGGCCAATGCACGGCATGAGGCTGTCGTGGCCTATCAGAAGCTCACCAGACCCCTGGTTGATCAGCGGGTCAGACATACCCGTTGGGTGGTGACCCGTTATCCGACCAATGCGGCGGCCCAGGATGCCAAGATGAGCCTGGAGGAGTATGAAGATTATCTCTTTTCGGCCTGTTGCATCGATTGGGCGGCTGAATCGCGCAAGCAGGAAAAGCTGAAGCGGTTGATCGACAGTACCGACCGGGTGCGCATTGTTGCCCCGGATACGGATTTGAGCTTCAGCATCAAGGGGCTGAACGGCATCAAGTGTGACGGCCGCTTCAATATGCCGGACGGTGAAGTGTTTACAGCCCCGGTCAGGGATTCGGTTCAGGGACATATCACCTATAACTGTCCCAGCATCTACCAGGGCAAGGAATTCAACGGCGTTCGCCTTGAATTCAAGGATGGCAGGGTTGTGCGTGCCACCGCTGAAGCCGGCATGGACGCGGCGCTCAACCGGATCCTGGACACGGACGAAGGGGCCAGGTACATCGGCGAATTTGCCATTGGCGTCAATCCGGGCATTCGTCAGCCGATGCGCAACATCCTTTTTGATGAGAAGATCTCCGGATCGATCCATTTTACCCCGGGCCAGGCCTATGACGAGTGTGACAACGGCAATCGCTCAGCTGTGCATTGGGATCTGGTTCGTCTGCTTGTCGACGGCGGCGAGATCTGGTTTGACGAGCGGCTGATTCAGAAGAACGGGCTGTTCGTTGCCAAGGAATTGATTGATCTCAATCCTGCTGGCACAGGCAGGTGAACATGGGACACTCTGTTGTGGAATGCCGTGAACTGGAACAGCAGGACTTTGATTTTACTGATCTGGAACAGGAATTGAAGGTGGATGAACGCTGCCGAACGCTGCTGGGCAGTTTCTACCAGCATTTGCAGGCCGACGGCATGGATGCCCAGAACGCTTCCGAACTGGCCTTTGCCGCAGATTACTATCTGCGAGACTACCTGCTGGATTACGGCCGACAGAATGTTGTTCGGCCCGTGCCGGGGATTGTCAGGTACTTTGCCGCCAACTGGTTCATTACCCACACCCTGGACCCGGAAATGGCAGTGCTGGGCCGTCACCTGGAGTCCATACGCCGTTTGTATGCCTTTCTGCACCTCCAACACCTGATCTCGGTCGAAGAACTTCGGTTTCTGGAAGCGGAGACCGGGGAACTGGACTATTACGCCGGTCGCATCGACAGTTTTCTCTCGATTGAAAAGGACGGCTATGTGGCATGGGAAGCCGCATGCGCCCGACCATTCTGAAACAATAAACCATAGAAAGGCAGTTAACCACTGAGAGCACAGAGAATATAAGGAAATCATTGCAGAATTTGTTTTATTTTGATTCACCTGTTTGGTGAAATTGTAGATTTATCACCCCTCTGTTTTTTCATAAAAAACTCTGTGTACACTGTGGTAAAGGCTTTTTTTAAGGATGAAAGGTTATATTAACTGATGAAGATTGCCCCTGAAAAGATGGAACTTTTGATTGACAGGATCAACCGGCTGGTTGATCAGCTTGCGCCTGATCCGTGTCAGATCCCGGACTTTGCTGCCTATGCGGCTTTCCGCTGGGAGCGGACAGGCACAGTCGGCCGTCTGCTGCCGGTTACACATCCGCACCTGTTTGATCTGCAGGAGCTGGTCGGTATCGACGATATCATCGAGGATGTCATGCGCAACACCCGTCAGTTTATCTCCGGCTTGCCAGCCAATAACGTGCTGCTGTGGGGCGAACGCGGCTGCGGCAAGTCTTCGCTGGTAAAGGGGCTGCTCAAGCCTCTGGCCGGCCAGGGGCTGAAACTGGTCGAACTGAAGCGGGGCGACATCGTGTCGCTGCCCCTGATCGTTTCCCTGCTGCGCGGCGTTCCCTATCACTTTATTATCTTCTGTGACGACCTATCATTTGAGGCCGGCGAGAGTGATTTTCGCGCCCTCAAGACCCTGCTGGAAGGGGACCTGGAAGAACGTCCGGACAATGTGCTGATCTATGCCACCTCCAATCGACGTCACCTGATGCCGGAAAAGGTGCGTGACACACGCGGTGATGAAGAGATACATCCCGAAGAAGCTATCTCCGACAGCCTGGCCCTTTCCGACCGTTTCGGCCTGTCGATCGGTTTTTACAGCCTGGATCAGGACGAATACCTGGCGGTGGTCAAAAATTATGCCGCCTTGCGCGGGTTGAAGATCGAGCAGGACGAACTGTGCCGCCGGGCCTTGAAATGGGCCTTGTTCTCCGCCCGTCGCAGCGGCAGGTCGGCCCGTCAGTTCATCGACGATCTGGAGGGTAGGCTGGGGCTGGGTGAGATTGACTGAACCTGGAATGTCTGTATTATTGATGCTACTGATTTGAGCAGCCTAATCAAAAGCTGATTTATTGTAGAAATCTTGTGTTAGTTCAGAATAGTGATGATGCCCCAATCAAGGAGAAGGTACCCATGGCAACTGTAACGATTCCGGAAACCGTCAGAAAACTTCTGGCTTCTCAACCGATCGAGCTGCCCATCTTTCACCCTGTTGCGATCAAGCTGCAGCAGATGCTTTCCAACTATGACTTTACTGTGGATGAGGTGGCCTCGGTGGCGAATCAGGACCAGGCGCTGGCCAGCCAGATGCTGCGGATGGCCAACTCCCCCATGTACATGGGGCGCAGCAAGGTCGCTACCATCAGGGAGGTTGTGATCCGTCTTGGCGCCCAGCAGGTGATCAATATCGCCATTGCTGCCTCCCAGGCCGCTGCCCATTCATCCAGCAATCCCACCCTTGACAGTTATATGAAGGCCCTCTGGCAGCACAGTCATGGCTGTGCGCTGGGAGCGCGCTGGCTGGCGCTCAACTGTGGCATGCGCGGCACGGCTGATGAAAGCTATCTGGCGGCGCTGCTGCATGACGTCGGCAAGCTCTATCTGCTCAAGGCGGTTGAGCGGCTGGTGACTGCCGGTGTGATCAGTTCTTCCTTCGACGATGAGCTGATCATGGAGGTCTTTGAGGTCATGCATGTGGAACAGGGGCTGCGGCTGGTGCAGCACTGGAACTTTCCGGTCATCTACTGCGATGTGATCCGCTGCCATCACAACGAAACCTGGGATATGGTCAACCGGCTGCTGGCCATTGTCCGCTTTGTCAATCTGGCCTGTCACAAGGTCGGCCTGGGACTTAAGTCCGATCCGGATCTTGACCTGCTTGGCTCCCAGGAGGCTGAGCTGCTGGACATTACCGATACCCAGATCATTGAATTGCTGACCCTGCTGGAAGAGACCCGGGACGCAGAATTTTAGTCTGCCTGACCGTGTTACTTTATTGGGAGGGAAATTCAAACATGGGAGGCTGTATGAAAAAACTGATTGTCCTGACGCTGGTACTGTGTACATCAAACGTGTTTGCCGCCAACCTGGTGAACAAGGATTCCCGGTCGTACAAGATTGAAGTCAAGACGGTTGGCACCACCCACACCTCGATCAGTTCCAATACCACCAGTTCGGGTTGTGCCCCTGACGGCGCTACGGTGAAAATCAAGGAAACCGGTTCAGCGATCAAGGTCAGAGGCAGCCGTGACGTGATTATCAGGAACGGGAAACTTTCCCAGTAACCCCTGTCTTATGGGCTGCTAATTGCGCAGCCCTGATCTGGCGGGGACAAAAAGAGTTCACACCTCTCCGGCAAAATATGCTAATAAATGGTCTCATTTTACCGGAGAGGATTCCTGCCATATGCCATTCAATCCCGCTTCCCTGCTGGTGACCGGCGGAGCCGGCTTCATCGGCGCCAATTTCATCCATTCCTTCATAGTCAACAACCCTGACTGTCGCATCGTCAACCTGGATGCGCTGACCTATGCCGGTAATCTGGCCAACCTTCAGGCGGTCGAGAAGCACCCCGGCTACAGCTTTGTGCGGGGTGATATCTGCGATGGGCAGCTGGTGGCATCTATTCTGGCTGATCACAGGATCGATGCGGTTGTGCATTTTGCGGCTGAATCCCATGTGGATCGATCCATCAGCGGGCCGGAGATCTTTGTGCGCACCAACGTGCTTGGCAGCCAGGTGCTGCTGGAGGAGAGTCGCAAACACTGGCAGTCCGGCGTGGTGTCCGATTTCAGATACCTGCAGATCTCGACCGACGAGGTGTATGGCAGTCTGGGGGAAACCGGCTATTTCACCGAAGATACCCCCCTGGCCCCCAACTCTCCCTATTCGGCCAGCAAGGCCGGGGCCGACATGCTGGTGCGGGCCTATCACGAGACCTACGGTATGCCGACGCTGAATACGCGCTGCTCCAACAATTATGGTCCTTATCAATTTCCGGAAAAGCTGATCCCGCTGATTATCCATAATATCATCAGCAAAAAGCCGCTGCCGGTTTATGGTGACGGTCGCAACGTGCGCGACTGGCTGCATGTGCGCGACCACGCCTCGGCCGTGGAGACCGTTCTGAAAACGGCCAGTGCCGGCGCGGTATACAACATCGGCGGCAATAATGAGTGGCAGAATATCGATATCGTCAATCTGATCTGCGATCTGCTGGATGGGCGTCTGGGGCGCCCAGCGGGCGATAACCGGCAGCTGATCACCTTTGTCAAAGACCGTCCCGGCCATGATCGCCGCTATGCCATCGATGCCTCGCGTCTGAAAGCTGAACTGGGCTGGGAACCGGCCCATACCTTCGAACAGGGCATTGCCGAGACGATCGACTGGTATCTGGCTAACCAGGAATGGGTTTGCCAGGTCACTTCCGGCGCCTATCGAGAATACTATGCCGAACAGTACGGGGAACGCCAATGATCCTGATAGTCGGTTCAAAGGGCATGCTCGGCTGTGACCTGCTTTCCATGCTGGGGGGGAGGGCCAGGGGACTGGGCAGGGATGATATTGATATTACCTCGCCGGTCTCCGTACAGCGTGTGCTCAGCACGCTCAAGCCGGCAATGGTGATCAACTGTGCGGCCTATACCGACGTGGACGGCTGTGAGACCAACTGTGAAACCGCCACCCAGGTCAATGCCGACGGTGTGGTTAATCTGGCTACTGTGACCCGGGATATCGGGGCCCGGTTGGTTCAGATCAGCAGCGACTACGTCTTTGACGGCGGTAAAGGCGCGCCCTATCTGGAGGACGACCGGACCGGGCCATTGAGCGTGTACGGCCAGTCCAAACTGGCCGGGGAACTGGCCGCGGCCATCAATCCGGACCACCTGATCGTGCGTACCCAATGGCTGTACGGCATCCACGGCAAAAATTTTGTCGAGACCATGCTGCGCATGGGGGCAGAAAAGGATCTGCTGACCGTGGTGGACGACCAGATTGGCTCTCCCACCTGGACGGTTGACCTGTGCCGGGCGATCATCGCCCTGAACAACCGGGGGTGTCGCGGCATCTATCACGCTGCCAACGCCGGCTTCTGCTCGTGGAACGGTTTTGCCCGCGCCATCTTTGAAGAGGCAGGACTGCCGGTCTGCGTACACTCCATGACCACTGCCGAACTTAACCGTCCGGCCCGACGGCCGCTGTATTCAACGCTGGACTGCAGCAAGCTGGAACGTGACAGCGGCTTCAAGCCACAGCCGTGGCGGGACGCCCTCAGGGCATACCTTCAGTTGCGCCGGTCCGGCCAGGCCTGAGCCAGAAATTATCAATCAACATCACATGCTAAGGAGACGGATCATAATGGAACATGGTGAACGCCCCTGGGGTTCATATTCTGTGCTTGACGAGAACAGTAATTACAAGATCAAGCGCATCGAGGTCAAACCGGGTCAGCGCCTCTCGCTGCAGAAGCACCATCATCGCAGCGAGCACTGGATAGTTGTCTCCGGTATTGCCAAGGTCACCTGCGGTGAAGATGAGTTTTTTGTCAATATCAACGAGTCGACCTTTATTCCGATCGGTAAAAGCCATCGTCTGGAAAACCCGGGCAAGATTCCGCTGGTAATCATCGAGGTGCAGAGCGGCGAATACCTGGGGGAGGATGACATTATCCGCTTCGATGATGATTATAACCGCTGCGAAAACAGCAGCGCGTCCTGAACAGGAAAATGGAGGCAGCATGTATGTGGTGATTCTGGCCGGTGGTTCCGGCACCAGGTTCTGGCCCCTTTCGCGGGCGTCCCGTCCCAAACAGCTCATATCCATCGCCGGCGGTAAAAGTATGCTGCAGCGCACTGTAGACCGGGTGCTGCCATTAAAGCCCAAACGTATCATGGTGGTCACCAACGAGTCGCAGGCCGAAGAAACCGAGCGCCAGCTGGCCGGTTATCGCCATGTCATCATTGATGTGATTGCGGAGCCGGCTGCCCGGAATACCGCCCCGGCCATCGGTCTGGCGGCGGCTATCATCGCTGCCCATGATCCAGGCGGAGTGATGGCTGTGCTGCCGGCCGATCATTTTATTCGTGACGAGCAGGCCATGTGCGAGGCCATTTCTGTGGCTGTCAACTCGGCCCGCAAAGGCTACCTGGCAACTGTCGGCATTGTGCCGTCCCGTCCTGAAACCGGCTACGGCTATATCGAAGCCGACGTCGAGCTGCGCGGTGAAGGCCCCTTTCCGGTCAAGCGCTTCGTGGAAAAACCGCCCCTTGAGCAGGCGCTGGAATACATCGAACAGGGCAATTTCTTCTGGAACAGCGGCATGTTCGCCTGGCGCGCCGATGTGATCCTGGCCGAGATCGGTCGCCATCTGCCGGAGCTGTCCAGGTCGCTGGCCGATATCTGCTTCAACTGTGATGTGTGGGAACTGTCCGATCTGGAGGATCAGATCGCCCAACTGTATGAAGCGGTGGCGAGTATCTCGATCGACTACGCTGTGATGGAAAAATCCGACAAGGTGCAGGTGGTGCCGGCCGAGATGGGCTGGAGCGATGTGGGCAGCTGGAGCGCCTTGCCGGAGATTGCCGAGGCCGATGGGCAGGGCAACGTGGCCATGGAAGTAGGGGCCCACGTATCGATTGATTCCAGTGACTGCATCATCCATGGCGGCGGCAGAACTATAGCCACTGTCGGACTCAAAGGTGTGATTGTGGTTGCTACAGATGATGCTGTGCTGGTCTGCGACCGCGAGCATGCTCAGGATGTCAGGCGGGTAGTGGATCAACTCAACAAGATGCGTAGTAAAACAGTCTGATTCTTGCACATCGTTACATGGGTATGTTTTTCTGGCAGCCGCTATATGCGGCTGTTTTTTTTGTTGTCATGGCGTGATTTTATGCTATTGTCAACCTTCTTTGTTTTGAAGGTTGACCAGTTGGGGGCACAATGGGCAAATCGCTGCAGGATGAGCTGGATCAGATCAGACAGCGCGGGCTGTATCGCCGGACCAGACTGATCGAGGGGCGCCAGGGGGCGCTGGTGATGCTGGAGGGGCGCGAGGTGCTGATGCTCTGCTCCAACAACTATCTGGGGCTGGCCGATCATCCGCTGTTGAGCGAGGCTGCCATCAGGGCTACGGAAGCATTTGGAACTTCCAGCGCCGCCTCGCGGCTGGTGTCCGGCACGATGGAGCTGCATGAACAGCTGGAGGCCACCGTAGCCGGATTCAAGCAGACCGAGGCTGCCCTGGTGTTCAACAGCGGCTATGCCGCCAATACGGGCATTATCTCCGCCCTGGCGGGACGCGGTGACATTGTTTTTTCCGACCGGCTCAATCATGCCAGCATCATTGACGGCGCCCTCTTGTCCGGCGCCAGACTGGTGCGATACCCGCACAACGATACCGCCGCACTGGAACAGTTGCTGGAAAAGCACGCCACATCCGGTCGCAGGCTGGTTGTCACCGACGGTGTCTTCAGTATGGATGGCGATATTGCGCCGCTTAAGGCCATCGTCGAACTGAAGCAGCGTCATGATTTCATGCTGATGGTGGATGACGCCCATGGCTGCGGCGTGCTGGGCGCCCATGGACGGGGCAGTACCGAACAGGCCGGGGTGATGGATGCGATTGATATCCATATGGGCACCTTCGGCAAGGCCCTGGGCAGTTTTGGCGCCTATGCGGCTTTCTCAGCTGTTGTCCGTGAATATCTGATCAATCGGGCCCGCAGCCTGATCTTCTCAACCTCGCTGCCGCCCGGGGTGCTGGCTGCCTCAGATGCCGCCCTCAAGCTGGTTCAGTCCGATGAGGGGCGGATGCTGCGCGGGAAACTACACAGCAACACGGAACTGTTCCGCAGTCTGCTCAGGCAGAGCGGTTTTGAACTGGGGGAAGGCACCACCCAGATTGTGCCGGTGATCTGCGGCGATACGGAACTGACCATGCGTTTTTCCCAGGCACTGCTGGAAGAAGGGCTGTTTGTGCAGGGTATCCGGCCGCCGACCGTGCCCAACGGAGCTTCCCGACTGAGATGTACCATTATGGCCACCCACCAGCCTGATGATCTACAGCGGGCCGCCGGTGCGATCATCCGCATCGGCAGA
>DAONZY010000072.1:0-12257 GCA_035407085.1 Deltaproteobacteria bacterium
CCAGAAGCAGTTGAGTGCCATTGAAGCGGAGATCGCCGCGGTGGAGCAGCGAATGGCCGTGCTGGAGCATGAGATGGGGCAGGAGGGCTTCTTTGATGATGCGGAGCGGGGCCGGGTGGCCGGTGAAACCCATGCTGCTCTGAATGAACAGCTGGAACAGCTCTATGCAAGCTGGGAAGAACTGTCAGCTTGATCCGAGGCGGTGTTAATGGACAGGCCCGCCTGGCAAGGGGCGGGCCTGCTGTTTTTTAACGCACGGTGAAGGTGACGTGGGTGATTTCACGGCCGTTATTGTCGGTGTCATGCAGCCGCAGATCCCATTGACCCTTGTGTGGGGCGGTGAAGATCATTTCTCCGCTGGTGCGTTTCTTGATGTATTGATAGGTGATGTCGTGCTGATCGTTGACCGCTTCACTGCCGTGGGGAATGTGGGCCGGGATGATGCCGATCCAGGCGTTAGAGGCATAGTGTGACGGTGCGGTGAATTGTACCCGGATCTTTTCGCCCTGGCGGAACACACGCCTGCTGAGGCTGATGGTGGCGCCCTGGCTGTTGGCAGCCACAGCCGGGCCGTCGTTTTGGTCAATTGCCGCCGGCTGGCTGGCCTGGCCGGTTACCTGGAAGGATACAAAGGCAATTTCCTGGCCGTTGTCATCGGTGTTGTGCATGCGGAAATCGTACCTGCCCGGCTTTGCGGGGGCTGAGAACGACATGGTGCCCCGGCTGCGTCCCTGCAGGTGCTGGTAAGTGATATCGTGCTGGTCGTTGACCGCTTCGCTGCCGTGTGGGATCCTGGAAGGGATGATGCCGATCCAGGCGTTGTTGGGTAGTGCCGGTGACACGGAAAAGGAAACGGTTATCGGCTCTCCGGGTGACACCATGTTTTTGCTGACCGAAAGGGCCACGGCAGCCGGAGCAGCCATAGCGATGGTTGCCCATACCAGCCACAGGCCCATGCACAAAAAGCCGCCGATAAGTCTGATTGTTCTTGTCATAGTTGGTCTCCTTCCAAATTTTTGTATGCAATAAGGTTAGCAGGTCGTGTGTCTTTTTCAACTGTTTTCTGTGTTGGCTGTTGACCTTTTGGCGTCATGCTGGTAAACACTTAACAGGACAAAATCAATCTTGTTTGTGCGGAGGTTATATGTCATTGGAAGGCAAAAAAGCGCCTGATTTCACACTGCAGGGAAGCGATGGCAGACAGCACACGCTTGGTGATTACACCGGCAAAACGGTGGTGCTGTATTTCTATCCCAAGGACAATACGCCGGGCTGCACCAAGGAGGCTTGCGGCTTCAGGGATTACAGCGGCGAGCTGGCTGCACTGAACGCTGTCGTGCTGGGTGTCAGCAAGGACAGTATCGCATCCCACGGCAAGTTCATCGCTGCCCATAATTTGCCGTTCGTGCTGTTGACCGATCCTGACACAACCATGATGCAGGCTTACGGGGCTTACGGTGAGAAGGTTATGTGTGGCAGAAAATCCATGGGTATCATCCGTTCTACGGTGGTGATTGGCCCGGACGGGATTGTAAAAAAGCAGTGGGCCAAGGTGGCCAAGGCCGAGCAGCACCCCGAACAGGTGTTGACGTATCTGAAAGGTTGAGTGGTTTATGATCGTTTATGAAATATCGACGGAGTACATCAAGCTGGACAGCCTGCTGAAAGGGGCCAACCTGGTCTGCTCCGGCGGTGAAGCCAAGCTGCTGATCGGTGATGGTCAGGTGTGTGTGAACGGGCAGACCGAGTTGAGGCGGGGACGCAAGCTTTATCCCGGCGACCGTGTCAGCATGGGTGGCCATCAGCTAGAGGTGCAGGCGGCTGTCTGAGCCGGACGGATTGCAATCTTTTGACTTTGGGGTCGTCCCAAACTAAACTTGTAAAGCTTTATTGCAATGCATATGGGAGCTGATATGAACATGCGTTTTCTGAACGCCTGCCGGGGCAGACAGGTTGATTGTACGCCGGTCTGGCTGATGAGGCAGGCCGGGCGTTACCTGCCGGAGTATATGGCGGTGCGTTCCCGCTGTTCCTTCATGGAGCTGTTCAAGACCCCCGAGCTGGCGGCTAAAGTTACACTCCAGCCGGTCGATATTCTGGGGGTGGACGCAGCGATCCTGTTTTCTGATATCCTGACTCCGGTCGAAAAGATGGGGCTGGAACTGGATTTCGTGCCGGGGCCGGTAATTGCCAATCCTGTGCGCAGCCAGGCTGATGTGGAACGGCTGCGTATCCCGGATCCGGAGCAGGATCTGCCCTATGTGCTGGAATCGATCAAAATCCTGCGCAGGGAACTGGATGGCCGGGTACCGCTGATCGGTTTCGGCGGCGCGCCGTTCACCCTGGCCTGCTATATGGTCGAAGGCAAGGGCGCCAAGGACTTTCTGCAGATCAGGCGCATGATGTATACCGCCCCCGAGGTCTATGCCAGCCTGATGGAGAAGGTGACCCGGATGGGGATTGCCTATCTGAATGCCCAGATCGGGGCCGGAGTCCAGGCCGTACAGATTTTTGATACCTGGGGCGGCATACTTTCACCGCATGACTATCAAAGATATGTGCTGCCCTATTCACGGATGATGATTGACGGTCTGGAGCGGGATGATCTGCCGGTGATCCATTTCGTCAAGGGCGCCAGCGGCATGCTTGATTTGGTGGCGAGTGCCGGCGCTGATGTGGTTGGACTGGACTGGCATACCAGCCTGGGCAGGGCGCGTGACCAGCTTGGCAGGCACATTGCGGTGCAGGGTAATCTGGATCCGGCCGTACTGCATGCCCCGTTGCCCGTGATCGAGGCTCAAGTCAGGCGGATTCTGGATGAAAATGGCGGCCGGCCGGGGCATATTTTCAACCTGGGGCATGGTATAACACCCGAGGTGCCGCCGGAACACGCCCGATTCATGGTGGAATGTGTGCACCGTCTTTCGGGTACTGCGCCCGTTTAGGGCGCTTTTCATCTGTTAAACATGGAGGTCAGCAACAGATATGTATATCAGCGTCGTCAATAACAAACTGCTTGATCATGTGACTGCCAAGGCCATCAACGCCCCCCGCTTGAGACAGAACCACAATATCCACCCCCGTGATGATTCGCGCTGCCACCGGCTGCTGAATGCCATTGAGCCCGGTTCGTATATCCGTCCCCATCGGCACCTGGACCCGGAGAAGGACGAGGCTTACATACTGATGCGGGGACGACTGGGCATCATCCTGTTCAATGAGGCGGGTGACGTGATCGAGACGCTGCTGCTTTCCCGTGAAGCCGGCAATCTGGCGGCAGACATCCCCCACGGCTTTTTCCATGCTGCGGTGAGTCTTGAGAGCGGCACGGTCTTTTACGAGTCCAAGGCAGGTCCCTATCTGCCGCTTGCCCCGGGCGAGGCTGCCGATTGGGCTCCGGCGGACACCGACCCCCGGGCGTCGTCATACCTGCAATCCCTGCAGGCGCTGTTTAGTGCGTGATATGTCTTGTTTACGGCTGATAGCAGCGGTCATTGGCCTGATTATGCTATTGCTGGCAGTGCCTGATGCGTATGCCGCGCCGCGCATGGTGTCGCCCAGGATGAGACCATATGCAGGCATAGGTGTGCTGATGTTTGAGCAGGCGTCGGGACCGGAAGCGGACATGGTCGCGGAAGTGCCGCTTTATGCAGAACCTGCCATCAACCGCATCGCGGTTTTCAACACGTCCAGCGCCCCCAGGCATGAATGGATCTTTGGGTCAAACCCTGGATTTGTGCCCCTGATCGTCACGGATAACAAAGGGGACTGGCTGCAGGTTGCCTATGATGATGCCGGCCGGGAGGCTTGGCTGGTTACCCCGCGGAAATCGGCCTTTGCAGAGTGGCAGCGATTTCTCAAAGGGCGGCATGTCTCCCTGCTGCCGGGTCTGCAGAAACGCTATTACCAGTTGTATCAGCAGCCGGGCCAACGTCCGGTAATGCCGCTGCCAGGCCGTAAATCGCTCAAGGTGATCGGGATTAGCGGCGACTGGGCCATGGTTATGTCGGGTCAGAACAGTTTGCACTGGCTGCGCTGGCGCGACGAGGATGGCCGTCTGCTGGTAGGACTCCGATAACTGGCCGGAATACGGCTATAAAAGTATTGACCGGAGAAAACAGGATGTGTTATAGAGTTCCTTCATGCAAACCTTTAACCTCAGCACAGCAGCACGAGCTATCAGCGCAGCGGCGCGTTACGCCGCAAGTGCGTCTGCTGACTGCTGAGCATCGTTTGTCGTATAAACGCACTGTAAAAGCCGTGGGCAGACCCCACGGCTTTTTTTATTCGTATTTTGGAAAATGCATTTACGGAGGGGATTGATTTATGCGTGTCGAGCTTGTACCGCGCGGAGCCGGTGAACAGGTTTATGAAATCAGGAACATTGTCAATGTTGCTGAAAAGCTGCAAAAGCACAATGTCAGGATCAACTGGGAAAATATCGGTGACCCGATCTCAAAGGGCGAAATTATCCCGGGCTGGATGAAGGAGATCGTTTCCCAGGCGGTGATGGATGACAGTACCTGGGGTTATTGTCACACCCGCGGTGTGCTGGAAACCAGGGAGTTTATCTGCGAAATGACCAATAGTCGCGGTGGCGCCCGGATCACTCCGAATGACATCATCTTTTTTAATGGACTGGGGGACGCGATTGCCAAGATATATAACTGTCTGCGTACCGGCGCCCGGGTGCTGATGCCTTCACCCTGCTATACCACACATAGTGTGGCCGAGATCTATCATGCACAGTCCGCTCCGGCCCTTTTCAGGCTCAAGCCGGAAGATAGCTGGTATCCGGATATTGAAGAAATGCGCAATTATGTCCGTTATAATCCTAACATTTGCGCCATCATGATCATTAACCCCGACAACCCGACCGGCATGGTCTACAAGCGGGAGATGCTGGAGGAGATCGTTCAGGTTGCCAGGGAGAATAACCTGTTCGTTATCGCCGACGAGGTATACACCAACATCGTGTACAACGGCGAGGTCAGTGTGCCGCTCTGCGATGTGATCGGTGATGTGCCGGGCATCTCGCTGAAAGGCATTTCCAAAGAACTGCCCTGGCCCGGTTCCCGCTGTGGGTGGATCGAGGTCTACAACGCGGATAAGGATGATAATTTCAAGAAATATATCAACCTGATTCTGACCGGCAAGATGAACGAGGTTTGCTCCACCACCCTGCCGCAGACGGTTTTCCCGACCATCATGCGGCATCCGGAGTACAGGCACTATCTGGCCGAGCGGATTGCCAGATATGAAAAGATGAGCAACATCACCTACGACTACCTGAGTCAGGTGCCTTCCTTGCAGGTAAATCGCACCAACGGTGCCTTCTATATGGCGGTGGCTTTCAAGGATGGGCTGCTGAACAGCCGCCAGTCCATCCCGATTGATAATGCCGAGGTCAGGGCGGTTGTGGACGGTTTGGTCAACCAGCCGGGCGTTTCCCCGGACAAGCGCTTTGTCTACCACATCCTGGCGGCAACCGGCATCTGTATCGTACCGCTGTCATCATTCTCCACGCCACTGCAGGGCTTTCGCGTAACCCTGCTGGAAAGGGACGAGAATGAGTGCCGCAGGATATACAGCACTCTGGTGGATAAGATCGGCGCATACCTGGCATCCTGATCAGCGTCCTCAACAGGGACTGTGTGCGAACTTGCCCGTAAACAGCCACAACAGGTGAGCATGTACAAATTTTTGAGAAAAATGCTGAGAAAGCTGATTCATCCGGTCATGGCGCTGATCGCCATCCAGCTGGTCTGGATATCGCTGGTGGTGTCCTGGGTTTACTGGTATGTGGGCAAGAACCGGGAGCTTAGCGAACTGGCCAGGAAATATGCGCCGGAACTGGGACGCAAGGCCCTGAGCTGGGCTGTGCTGGCTCAGGGGCTGGTCATGCTGGCTGTCATCCTGGCTGGCGTCTATGTCATCTTTGTTTACTGGAAGCGCCAGTCCAACCTGTACGCCAAGCAGCGCAACTTCATCACCCAGGTGACCCACGAGCTCAAATCCCCGCTGGCCTCCATCCAGCTGCATCTGGAAACTATCCGTCTGCGCCAGTTGCCACAGGAACGTTTGAATGCCTTTGTTACAACCATGCTGTCGGATACGGAGCGCCTGCACTATCTGATCAATAATCTGCTGATGGCTGCCCGCCTGGAACAGCCTCGCCGTCCGGTCGAACGCCGACTGATCGATGCCTCCGCCCTGTTGACCGAATATGTGGAGCGCGAGCGGTGCAAATTGCCGGAAGGGGGCAGCATTACCCTGGATGTGGAACCTGGTGTCAGATTGAATGCCGCTCCGGAGGAGTTGGGCATGGTGATGCGCAACCTGTTCGAAAATGCGGTACTTTATTCGCCTGGCAGCCCCGAGATCCATGTGGCTCTGTTGCGGGATGGCAATACGGCCCGGCTGAAGATCAGCGATAAGGGGCGTGGGTTGGACGCCAGTGAGTTGAAAAAGGTGTTCGAGATGTTCTATCGGGTTCAGACTGCCGGTGAAAACGTGCGTGGAACCGGGCTGGGGCTGTATATTGTTCAGTCAATTATCCGTGGATACCGCGGTACGGTGGCGGTGGAGAGCGAAGGTCCGGGGCGCGGCTGTACTTTTATCCTGACCATGCCGATGGCATGACAGTGGTGTGAAAAACGATATGACCAACGATAAACCCCACATAATGCTTGTTGAAGACGAGATCCATCTGGCCAGGGGCATCTGTTTCAACCTGGAGGAGGAAGGCTACCGCATCAGTCATTACGAAAGCGGTGAAAAGGCGCTGGCGGCGCTGGAGGTTGAGCACTTCGATCTGGTGATCCTGGACGTTATGCTGCCCGGCATGAACGGGTTTGACGCCTGCCGGGCGATTCGCACCATGGATGCCTGGGTGCCGATCCTGATGCTGACGGCCCGTTCCGAAGATCTGGATCGTGTTTTCGGTCTTGAAAGCGGCGCGGATGATTACCTGACCAAACCATTCAATCTGGTGGAGTTTCTGTTGCGGGTCAAGGGGATGTTGCGCCGGTCATCCTGGTACCGGCCGGAGCCGATTGAGGAGGCGTACCGTTTTGGAGAGAACGAGGTGTTCCTGCTCTCTTACCGGGCTAAAACCGCCCAGGGCGAGATCGATCTGACCGAGATGGAGGTGCGGGTGCTTGCCATGTTTTTCCAGAAGGAGGGTGGCATCATTCCGCGCGGCGAATTGCTGGAGTCGGTCTGGGGCTATACCAACGATACCGAAACCAGGACGCTGGACAATTTTATCGTCCGGCTGCGCAAGTACTTTGAGCCGGATCCGGGCCGACCGGTGCATTTTCAGACCGTACGCGGCGTTGGGTATCGTTTCAGCAGGAAGGGCGAGGCGCCCCAGCGCACGGTAGCCGAGCTTGCTGAAAAAACAGGGAAATAGAAGATGGAAAATTATTATCTGCTGCTGTTTATGCTGAACATCGTCCTGATCCTGGCTGACGCCTCGTTCGGCTACCACATGGCCCCGGCCATGCTGTCGGGCATGAGCGAGTCCTCTGCTGTTGAAGCCGGGGTGAAAACAACCCGCCGATTGTTGTCGCTCGTTGTGGCCCTGTACATGTTTTTCAACTGTCTGGGCTACTTTCAGCAGCGTCTTGCTTATCTTCTGATTGTCAGTGGACTGGTCGCCGTCGACATGACCCTGCAGTATTATCTCGGTCACAGGAGAAAATCAGGGCATGGCGCGGACGATGACGAATAGAAGCGCTAGACCGTCGTCAATTTCAGCTTATCTGTCAAAGCGGGCGGTTTGCGCACCATGGCGGATTGACACGCAACCGCGCTGCCTTTTCAAGGGCGCAGTAGTCGTGCCGTCCCTGGCGGAAAGCCAGCATCTACCGCTGATGCTGGCCAGCCTGGCAGCCAACCCTCCCACACATCTGGAATGTTTCCTAATCCTGATCGTCGTCAATAATCGCGAGCAAGCCTCCCCATCTGAAAAATATGATAACCAAAACACAATCGCACTCCTGCCGGAATGGAAAGGGCGCCCTGGCCTGATAAACCTCCATTGGGTTGATGCCGCCAGCGCGGGTCATGAACTGCCTGCCAAAGACGGGGTCGGGTTGGCCCGCCGGATCGGCATGGACCTGGCGCTGCCCTGGCTGGACTATAGCGGTTGTGATCCCCTGTTGATCTGTCTGGATGCGGATACCACGGTTCAGCCAAACTATCTGGAGGCAATCAGCAGCCATTTTGATGAAAGTCGTGCTGGCGGCGCAAGTATCAACTACCGCCATCGTCCGGTGTGTGACCCGGCTGCCCAGGCCGCCATTGACCGCTATGAACTGTTCCTGCGCGCCTATGTGCTCGGGCTGGAACTGGCCGGATCCCCCTATGCCTTTCATACGGTCGGCAGCGCCATGGCCTGCCGTGCCTCGGCTTATGTGGCCAGTGGCGGCATGAACCGGCGCCAGGCGGGTGAGGATTTCTATTTTCTGCAACAGATCCACAAGGTGGCCGGGGTTGACCGTCTGACAGGAACAACCGTGCATCCCTCACCCCGTGCATCCCAGCGTGTGCCTTTCGGTACTGGCCGGGCCGTGGGGGACATGCTGAAAGGCGGCGCAGCAGAGTTGATGTTCTATCAGCCCCGCCTGTTTGATCTGCTGGGCATGTGGCTGAAAACAGTCCGGGAGAACCAGCAGGACGATGGTGATGCGCTGCTTTCAAAGGCTGGGGCAATTGCGCTGGAAATGGCTGATTATCTAAGGCAGGCAGGTTTTGAAAAGGCCTGGGACAGCATGCGCAGGCAGAACCGGGACAGCGCAAGATTGCAGCAGGCCTTTCATGGCTGGTTCGATGCCTTTCGCACTATGCGGCTGATTCACTACCTGACAGATAATGGCTGGCCGCGGGTTGCACCGGAACAGGCTGTGCCGCCGCTGCTTGAGCAGCGGGGCAGGTCAGGCTTCAGCGGTGTGGCCGGGATGCTGGAACAGCTGCGGCTGATGCAGGGGTAATTTGTCTGAAACTAAGTGGCCAAACCCCAATCAGAAAGGATTTGTCATATGCGCTGGACATGTATGGGCATTATACTAACAATGCTGCTCTCAGGTTGTGCCACATTTACTGAGACCTTTGAAACAAGATCACACTGCGGCGTCAGCCGCGTATATTGCGGTACACGTGTGGATGCCGCCATGATCGCAGCGGCTACGGACGAATCTGCAGGGGTATTACGTGCGTTCTGGCCTCTGGCGATGGTAGACCTGCCTTTGAGTCTGGCTGCCGACACCCTTTTGCTGCCATATACAGTTTATTTGGATTCAGCCGCCACCTCCCGGTATCCTGTCAAATCACAACCAAAAGAACAGAATTGCAACAGAGGTCTTGACGGCTCAGGGTGTAATCATAATCCGTGATTTGCATGATCAAATTTGGGTTTATGATGACTTTGGCGAATTGCCCTGATGCTCATCAGTGGCTGCTGGATTTGTCAAGGCCAGCAGGTCGTTGACCACTACTCCGGCCATGGTCAGACCGAAGATGGAGGGGATGAAGGAGATGCTGCCCAGAATCACGCGTTTTTTGATGCCGCCGGTCTGGGCGGCCTTTTCTTCCTCACTGGGCAGCACAAAGGCCTGATCGTCGAACTCCTCGGTAGAATAGACAACCTTGATGCCTGCGGTTATGCCTCGCGCTCGCAGCATCTTGCGCAGACTTCTGGCCATGCGGCATTTACTGGTCTGTGAGATGTCGTCCACGTGGATCTTGCCCGGATCACGCTTGGTGGCCGCTCCCATGCTGGAAATAACCGGTATGCCCTGTTCGCGGCAGTAGCTGATCAGTTCCACCTTGCTGGTAAAGTGGTCGATGGCGTCCAGTACATAGTCCGGCCGCGGAGAGAGCAGTTCTGCCAGGTTTTCGGCTTTGATAAACTCTATGGCGGCGGTGATCTCGGCATCCGGGTTGATCCGCTCCAGCCGCTCGGCCATGACTTTGGCTTTGGGGCTGCCGACGGTTTCCTCCAGGGCATGCAACTGGCGATTGATGTTGGTTACGCAGACAGTGTCGAAATCCACCAGCTTGAGTGAGCCGATGCCTGCCCGCCCCAGCGCCTCGGCGGCATAACTGCCCACCCCGCCGATACCGCAGATGACAATACGGCTATGCCGCAATCTATCCAGCCCCTCTTTGCCGAGCATGATCTCGGTGCGTGTGAAGCGGTGCATGCTCACGCGTTTTCCTTTCCCCGTCTGTCCAGCAGCTGTTTGGCCAGTCTCAGTATCTCCCCTTCCGGAATGTTGCGGATCGACAGGTCGGCCGTGTCCGGTTTACGCAGGTTGACATTGCTTGCGGTCTTGATGGCGCAGTTGATCTCCGTCGGCACGATGCAGACCGGTGTGGCACCGTAAAGTGTCACGGACGGGACTGCGCAGCCCCAGGCGATGTGGGTTGGTCCGGAGTCGCCGCCGATTACCAGGTCGGCCCTGCTGATGGCGGCCTTGAGCTGGTTCAGATTCAGGCGCGGCAGAACAGTGATGTTGGCGGCCATGGCGGCAATACGGCAGGCGGTCTCCTGCTCCTGCTGGTTGCCGTGGCAGAGCATTATGTTGGCGTTCAGTTGTTCAGCCAGACGTGCAAATCCTTCTGCCGGATAGTTTTTGTTGGCTGCGCTGGTGCCGGGCACGATGATGATATTTGGTTGTCTGTCGGAGAAATGTGGAGCGCTGATGCTGAAATCATCCGGCTGTGCAAACAGAAACGGCTCCGGACGGGCCAGGTCGGACAACTCGAACGGCAGCCCCAATGACTGCATCACCAGGTGGGCATAACGGCCGGCCGCAGGCATCTCCAGCGGTATGTCGAAGGTCTGCCGGTAGAACAGCCCTGCCAGCGGCTCCTTGATCACACGGCGGTCAAAACCATGCACAGGCCCTCCCAGCAGCCGGGCGGTTATGGCCGACTTGATCATGCCGTGCAGGTCGATCACCGCATCAAACGGCCCTGCCAAGGCCAGCTTCCGGTATTCTTCCAGCAGCCCTGCCCTGGTAACACCTCGCTTCAGTCCCTTGAGATTGAGCCTGATCAGTTGCTGAATGTCCGGCTGGTGATCGAGAATGTCGGCAAAACGGCTGTCCGCCACCCAGGTGATCCGACAGCCAGGCATCTGTCTGCGGATCAGCTGCAGGCACACCATGCCGAGGATGATATCACCCAAGGATGAGAGTCTGACCAGTGCGATCTTCATCGGTCATTCCCCTTGACCGCGATGTTGCTGCTGCCCGCCGCTCTCCTGAAAAAGCGGCTCAGTGTCTTCATGCCTGCCAGTATGGTTTCCGGCCTGATGCTGTCGCGGCATTCCCCATCCCTTTCGCAGCTGGTGCGGAAACAGCGCGTGCATGGCAGCGGCGATTGCACGATGATATGCCTGTCGCCGTCAGGACCGCTGGCGTTGCCATCGCTGGAGCGGTAATACGACACGGTTGGCGTGCCGACGGCGGCGGCCAGATGCACCAGCCCGGTGTCACCGCCAATCACCAGATCAACCTGCTTGATCACAGCCGTGATACCTTTCAATGTGTGCCTGTCCAGCAGCAGGGCCTGCTGACCTATGCCGGCTGCAACGCGCTGCGCTGATGTGCGTTCGGTCTCGTTACCCCAGGAGAGCAGGATCATGGAGCCGGGGAAGGCTGCCAGGGCGCTTTTTCCGAGAGCAATCCATCCTTCATCCGACCAGAACTTGGTCTGCCAGGTCGTGCCGCCGTGGAAGAGAAACACCGGCGCAGAGGAATGCCCCGCCAGCAGTCGCTCAGCCGTGCGGTTATCCTCCTCTCCGGTGTGGATCTGTGTTGAGATGTTCATGCCGGCATAATCCCTGCCCAGGGCGGCGCTGACGATGCGCAGATAGCGTTTGCCGGCGTTGTCATCCTGCGGCCGGTGCGGGATCTTGCAGTTGGTGAAAAGCCTGTTCAGCTTTTCCTGGAGGAACTCACTGGTAAAACCGATGCGTCTGGGAGCGCCGGACAGTCCGGCGATGATGCCGCTCTTCAGATTGCCCTGGATGTCTATCGCCAGATCATAACGGCTGTGGCGGATGGATTTGAGCACATCGGCGACTTCCTGGCGCGTATTGGTGGCAAGGATACTCTTACGCCATTTTCTGGTGCGGATGATATGCAGTCGGTTCAGCAGCGGATTACCCTCGAGGATATCCTTGAAAGGTTCCTCCACGATCCAGTCGACCGCTGCATCCGGGATAGCCTGATGGAGATAATCCA
>DAONZY010000073.1:0-11898 GCA_035407085.1 Deltaproteobacteria bacterium
ATGGCAGCGGATTGTGCTGGACGAACTTGGCCGTATCATCGAGCAGGGTTTTGACGGGGTCTATCTGGATATTGTCGACGGTTTCGAGTTTTTTGAATATGAGCCGTCAAAGCACCGCTGGATCAGCAACAGGGCTAACCCGGAAACAGGTAGAAGCTATAGACAGGATATGGTTGGCTGGGTTATCAGGCTTGCGACTGATGCCAGAAAACGCAATAAAGACTTTCTGATCGTGCCTCAAAATGGCGCACAGCTGCTTGCCGACCAAAACTATATCAATACTGTTGACGCCATTGGCATAGAAGATCTGTACACGGATGGTGAACGGCGTCAAAGCGGTCAGCATGTCAGGCAGATGACACGCTTGTTGAATAAAATGAAAAAGACGGGCAAGCCTGTCCTGGTGATAGAGTATGCCCGTAAAAAGTCCCTGCAACGCCTGATAAGTAAAAAAGCCATTCAAAACGGGTATGTGTTGCTGATTACCGACAGAAAGCTGGAGACACTGGGGGTCAGCCGACCCCGGAAATCAATTACCATCCTACCCCGCTAGCAACAATTGCATGAGGTTGATCATGTTGCAGAAAGTCATCTCGATCACCATAGCCATCATCACACTATCTGCTTGTGCTTGCTGTTTTGCGTCTCCCCTCCCCTTCAGTGCAGCTTTGTATTATGCGACTGATCCACCGGTCGACGAGCTGAAGGCCTTCGACATCGTGGTGGTTGATCCGGACAGCGGCTTGACCCCCGATGGATATGGTGCCGGTCCAAGCCAGCTTTTTGCCTATGTAAGTGTTGGTGAAGCCGCCCCTGAGCGTGCCTACACTAGGGAGATGGATCCGCATTGGTTCATGGGTGAAAACCGGGCCTGGAATTCCAGGGTGATTGATGTTTCCAACCCGGCCTGGCGGCAGTTTTTTGTCACCAGGGTGGTTGAGCCGCTGTGGCGTGCTGGTTTCCGCGGCTTTTTCCTGGACACGCTGGATTCATACCAGTTGTCTGCCAGGAAAGAGGATCTGGCGGCTATGGAAGCGGGCATGGTTGAGCTGATTCGCAGCATCAACAGGCTGCATCCGGGAGCCCGATTGATACTGAACCGCGGTTTCGAGATCTTCGATCGGGTCAAGGATGTGACCTATGCCGTAGCTGCTGAATCGCTGTATCAGGGTTTCACCACGGCTAACGGCAGATATGGGGATGTTACAGATAATGACAGAAAATGGCTGCTGGAGAAATTGAATGTGGTCAAGGCCGCGGGTATTCCGGTAATTGCCATTGATTATGTGCCGCCAGGCAAGCGTGAACTGGCGCGTCAAACGGCAGACCGGATCAAGGCCTTGGGCTTTGTTCCCTGGGTGACGGATAAGGATCTGGCTGGCCTGGGGGTGGGCGCGGTCGAGGTGATGCCTAGAAAGATCATCGGTTTGATTGATGGTAGTGAGGGTGATGATGTTACTTTAAGTGAACTGCACCGTCTGGGGGTGATGCCGCTGAATTACCTGGGCTACCAGGTGGAGATGCATGACCTTGGAAAGCCCCTGCCGCGCCAGTTGCTGGCGGGCAGGTATGCGGGTGTGGTGGTTTGGCCCTACTCCAACCGTTCTGGCGAGCTGCAGGGGCTGAAGCGGTGGGTGGCGCGATGTGTTGCGGAGGGCGTGCCGGTCGTTTTCTTGGACCGGTTAGGCATGCCCATGGATAACGAATTGCTAAAGTTGCTGGGACTGGGCAGTTCGGCAGCAACGGGCGTCAGGCCGCCACTGCGGATTATGCACCAGGATGCCTTGATCGGGTTTGAACACAAGCCGCTGCCCCGTGTGAGTGATTTCATGCCCTTGAAGCTGCAACAGGGCAAGGTTCTCTTGCAGGTTGCAGCGGCCAACGGGCTGGTCAGCGATGCGGTTGCCATCACGCCCTGGGGCGGATACGCCCTGTATCCCTTTGCAGTTTATGCGCCGGACAATGAACGGTCCTTCTGGGTGGTAGACCCGTTCAGGTTTTTCAAGGAGGCCCTGCGTCTGCCGGACATGCCGGTGCCGGACACAACCACGGAAAATGGCACCAGGCTGCTGCTCAGTCATGTGGATGGTGACGGCTTTGAGAGTGTGGCCGAATGGCCGGGCGGCAGGATCTCGGCGATAGAACTCAAGGAACGGGTTTTGCTGAAATACCGTTTTCCGATCGCCATCTCACTGATCACCGGAGTAACAGCTGCGAATGGCCTGTATCCACAAAAGTCGGCCGAGTTCGAACGGGTGGCCCGGGAAATTTTCAAGCTTGACTGGGTAGAAGGGGCCAGTCACTCCTTTTCCCATCCTTTCAAGTGGCGCAAATTATCTGAAGGAGACATGGAAGCCGATTATAGCCTGAAGATATCTGGTTACAGGTTCAGCATCAGGGATGAGATCGACGGTTCGGTCAGGAACATCAACCGTTTGATGCCGCCGGGCAAATCGGTCAGGCTGTTCTTTTGGACCGGTGATTGCACTCCGGGAGCGGATGCCATCGAAGCCGCTTACAAGGCCGGAGTGGGTAATATGAATTCCGGGGATACGCTGATTACGGAAACCAACCGTACGGTCACTAGCGTGGCGCCACTTGGGGTATCAAAAAACGGCTGGTTTCAGGTGTTTGCTCCTAACCAGAATGAAAATGTATATACAAATAATTGGACCGGGCCGTTTTATAGCTACCAGCGTGTGATCGAGACCTTTCGCTTGACCGACAGCCCGCGTCGGCTCAAGCCGGTCAATATCTACTACCACTTCTACTCCGCCTCCAAGCAGGCTTCGTTGAACGCCCTGAAAAGGGTGTACGACTGGGCGCAGGGTCAAAGGCTGTTCAGCATCTTTGCCTCGGAGTATTTTGACAAGGTGCTGGACTATAACCGTACCGTTGTAGCCCGGGATGGGGCAGGCTGGCTGGTGCGCAACAACGGCCAGCTCAGGCAAATGCGCATCCCCCAGGGGCTGGGCTATCCCGACCTGGAAAAGAGCCGCCACCTGGCCGGTTTCAGCGATCATGGCGCGGTGCGCTACCTGCATCTGGCGCCGGGAGGCGAGGCCAGGATTCAACTCTCCCCTGCCCCGCCCGCTGTTCCCTACCTGGTGACAGCAGGGGCAACGCTGCAGTCTTTTGAGCGGCATGCCAAAGGGTTGCGTATGAAGCTGCGCGGATATGCGCCCTTTACGGTCAGCGTGGGTCGTGCAGCAGGTTGCAGCATATCCGGGGCAGGCCGGGGTGTAAAAAAAGTGAATAACAGCCTGCGATTTGAGCTGCCGGAAGGGGTACATGCGCTTACACTCAACTGCCGATAACCGGATCAGTCTGGCAAGAGAGCGTTTTGCTTCACCTGTGAACGTGATTGGCATTTTCTGCGCATTCATGCTGGTGCTGGCATTGCTGTATCCGGAACAGGGGCTTTTGGGCCTGCTGAGCGGTGGTGATGACCCGGCCACGATGCGTTACCGTGAGGCGCTGCTGCGCATCCGTCCGCAAGACAACGATCTGCGTTTCAAGGTCGCGGAAGCATTGGTAAGAAATGGGCATCCTGCCCGGGCGCTGGAAGTACTTTCCGGTTTTCCGGCCGGGCTGACGGAAAGGCGGCGTCAGGCTGTGCTGGAACTGCGTTATAAGGCTCTGCGAGATCTGTTTGTGGCCTCTGTTGCGCAATCGTCCGAATGGAGCAGGCTGAAACCGATGGTGGCAGCAGCGGCGCGGGAGACCTTAGGCAGCAACCCGCCGGTCTGGCGTTTGAGGGTGGTGGCTGAGGATTTTCGCAAGGCCGGCGATCAGGATGCATGGCTAGCGTATGATCGTCAGGCCGCTGCAAAGGAGGCCCTGGAGGGTCGGACGGAGACAACCGGATTTGATTACCGGGCAGAGGCGACCGCCTGTTTCAGGGAAATGGGGCAGGCCGGTTCGCTGGCACAACGCAGGGAACTGTTTATTAAAGGAGTGCGCGCCCTGCAGGCCGGTAACCTGCCGAAGGAGGCCTTTGAAGCGGGGGAGCGCAATATCGGCGGTCTTTATAACGACCGGAGGACATTGATCTTTCTGACCAGGGTCGGCCTGGCTGCCGGACAGCCTGCCAGGGCCCAGCGGCTGATCAAGCGCGCCCTGGGCATACAGACCACTTCCGGAGCAGCACCATGAAACGGTCCGGCCATTTGATAGCCGCTGTGATGCTGACGGTTTCGCCGTGTTGCCCCCTTCCGTCGGCTGTAGCCCAGGAGTCGGCAGCAACTGCACCGCAGGTGCCCAAGGTGCCGTACGAGGCCGAGTTATACAGTTTGAGCTACGACGTCTTCTTGGCCAATGGCAATCCGGCCCAGGCCCATCTGCTGGCGGAAAAGGCGCTTGAAGCGCGCCCCAGGGATGTGGGCTGGCGTCGGCGCGCTGCCCAGAGCGGCGAATGGTCCGGCAATGGTGCCCGGGCGTATCAGCACTGGTACTATCTGGCTATGGAAATGAAGCAGAAAGATGCCTTGCCTCCGGCCTTCCGGCTGGCCAGGGCGCTTGGGGATGGCGCTGGTCTGAAAAAACTGATCGAGCAAGGTGGTCTTGGGGGTGATCGCCAGCAGCTGCTTGAGTATATATCTGTCTGCGAGCTGTCGGGACTGCCTGAGGATGCCATAACTGCCCTGGAGAAGCGGGTTACGGGCAAAGAACGCGGTTTTGTCCTGCAGCAGCTTGCCAGGCTTTATGAGTTGGTGGGCCGCAATCAGGATGCGATTGTCGCCCTGATGGCCCGCATGGATCAATACGGCCTGACTTCGGCAGAACTGCTCAAGGCGGCCTCGCTCAAATATGCAGCCGGCGATGTTGCCGGGTCATACGCCATACTCAGGCGCGGCGTGGATGTAATGCAGACGTCAGAGCAGGAGTACTGGAAAACCCTTGGTGATCTGGCTTGGGCAACACAGGATCTGGAGGCGGCAGAAAAGGCATCCCGGCGGCTTATGGTTAACGGTGCCGGACGCGAAGCGGATTACCAGCGTCTGGTCCTGCTCAATCGGGATGTCCAGCCTGCTGTGGCATACAGGTATGCCTTGGATGGGTGGAACCGGCTTGGCAGCGGTGCGCTTTTGCAGGCCCTGCTCGAGTTGGGGATCAGTCAGGGGTGGCATGCCGAGCTGCATGCGGTCATCAGGCATGCGGAAAAGTCCGGGGCGGTGAAGAACGTGGTGGATGCGCCCTACTACTGGTCGCTGGTGGCCCAGGTCTACCGCGGTGTGGGACAGCATCGCGCCAGTATGCTCAGCCACCGGCGCGCTGTGCTGTTGGCTCCCAATGACGAGCTGCTGGCCGCCGGTTATATCTGGCTGCTGCTTGACCTTGGTCAGCGCGTTGAATTGAGGGATGTGCTGCGGGCATGGAAGGACCGGGAACGGAACATGCCGGAACTGTATGACCCTTTTGCTGCCGCCCATGCCCAGTTGGGCGATTACGCCACGGCACTCTCCTTTTATAGGCAGCGGTATGCCGTCAGGCACTCCGACCCCATCTGGCTTGCCGGTTATGCCGATGCGCTTGAGCAGGCTGGGTGGCCGGAGCAGGCTTATGGGGAGCGCTTGAAGGCGCTGCAACAGTTAAGGAAAAAAATGGCAGCGTCCGATTTCAAAGTCGAGGCCGAGCGCCGCAGCCTGCAGCAGAGTCATGTCCGCCTGTCCATGCTGATCACCCCGGGTGAGGCGGCTGACAGGCAAATCCTGCAGATCTTACGAGAACCGCAGGACCAGTCCAGCCGTGAGCTTGTGGCAGGCTGGGCGCTGTCCAGCGGCAGAAGCGATCTGGCCAGGATCTGGTGTTGGAATCAATTTGCCCGCACGATGCGCAGTCCCAAATGGGTCGAACTGTCGCTGGCCCTGGAAGAAAACGACCGGCCGCGGCTGGCGAAGCTGTTGGAACACGAGCTGGACCGGCTGCCTTACATGGACGCTATCGAAGCGGCGCAGCGGACCGGACGACAGGGCCTTGCCGAACAGGTGCTCTTTGAACGGTCAACCGCTAACAGCGCCGGCCAGCAGCTCTATGAAAGGCTGCGGGAAATCTACGGGAACAATGCATCGACGGTTGATTACCGCCTTAATCTGGCCGACCGCGGCGGCATCGGTGCTGCTGAAAACACCCTGACCATCTCCAAGCGGCTTTCACCACGCTGGAGGGTGCTGGCCGAAATTACCAACACGGACTTTGTCAAACTGAAATCATCCTCAGCCGGATCATTGCCCTACTCCGAGCAGCGGGCAAGGCTTGGGGGCGTTCAAAAGTTTGAACGCGGCCTGCTTGCCGCAAATGCGGGTTTCAGGCGCGCGCTGGAAGATTTTGCCTTTGCTGATGCCACAGCGGAGTATGAACTGTCCAACCGTTTCAGGATAAGCGGAGAACTGCATTATGCCGGGCGACCGACAGAGACGGCCCCCCTGACCATGGCTGGTGTGCGGGACATGTTGGCTGTCGCGTCTTCATACCGACTGACCCCGCGTGATACGATCAGCGGCCGGTTTACAGCCTTCTCCCTGCTTGATCAGAACAGGCGTCGGCTCAGCAACGGCCAGAGCGCGGAACTGGAGTTGGCGCATCAGATCAATTATGCCTGGCCAGACTGGCGGGTGCGTACCTACGGCGGCTATTTTAACTACCGCAGACAGGGCAACCCGCAAGGAAAAATGCTGGCGCTGGTACCCCAGAATGCCGATGCATTCGACTATTTCATACCCCGCCCATTCTGGCAGGGGGGCGTCGGCATCTCCTTCGGCTACAACGGCAGATATACCTATGTCAAGGATTGGCGCCTGTTCGGCAGTGCAGACATGCTCTGGAACAGCAATTCCCGATGGGGCTGGAACTATGCCATGGGCATCCACGGCCCGCTGTTCGGTTTTGACAAGCTGTTTTTCAGCATCAGCCAGGACAGCGGCAGTTTCGGAAAATCAGATATGAACACCGTATTCGAGATCGGCTATACATATTATTTCAACTAGGAGGTGCTATGAAAAGTCTTAAGGCGCTGGCGGTGGTGGCGGTGATTCTGCTAACGGGCTGTGTGACGCTGAAACAGCGGGGGGACGAAGTCTCGTCACGGGAGACCTGGGCCGTGCTGCCCTTTGTCAATAACACGGAAACGCCCTATGCCGCCGAGCGGAGCGAGTCAATTGCCACAGCGCTGCTTTATGCGCGCGGTGTTCAGCGGCTGGAAAAGGTTGTTGTTGATTCCAGACCCGAAGACATGGGCCTGGATCGTGGCGAGAAACGCCAACGAGCAGCGATGGAACAGGCCCGGCAGAAACAGGTGCGTTATGTATTGGCCGGCACTGTCAACGAATGGCGTTACAAGGTGGGGCTGGACGGTGAGCCGGTGGCCGGTTTTACGTTGCAGCTGATCGAACTGCCTCAAGGACGTGTGGTCTGGAGCGGCGCTGCGGGAAAAAGCGGCTGGAGCCGAGATGCCGTAAGCTCAGTGGCGCAGCAGTTGCTGGATCGTCTGTTGGGGAATATCAGCATTACCAGTGCCATCCCGGCAACATCAGGGCAGAAATGACAACGCTGCTGAGAAAATATCTGTCTGAACAAACGGAAAAATGGCTGGAAACCCTTGTGATAACGGTGTCAATCCTTGCCATTGGCTTTTACTTCAATCGTCAGGATCCGTTTTTTCTGGAGGCCGATTTTCCCTGGGTGCTGTTTGCCCCGCTGCTATTGGCCTTGCGTTATGGTCTGGCAGCCGGTATGACGTCGATGGCCTTGATCTGCATTCTCTGTCTGGTGATGATCAGGACTGGCATGCTGGGGGGCGAATTCCCGGCGGTCTTCATGATGGGCGGGGTGATGATGACCATGATCTGCGGGCAGTTCAGCAACATGTGGGATACCCGTCTGCGCCGGTCCGACCAGATCAGCCGCCATGCCAGTGAGCGCTTTGAACAGCTTTCCAGGGCCTATTTTACTGTGCGACTCTCCCATGACCGTCTGGAGCAGAACCTGATCAGCAGGCCGGTGACACTGCGCGATGCCATGCTGGATCTGCGCAGGTTGCTGGCTGCCCATGATGGCAGGCTGGATCAGGAGACCGGAGCGGCGCTGATTTCCATGCTGATCCACTACTGCAGCATGGAAAGCGCCGCCATCTATCTGATGTCCAGCAACGGACAACTGGAGGATGTCCCGGTGGCAAAGTGCGGCAGAAGCGCGCCCTGTCAGCAGGATGATGTGCTGCTCCGTTCCGCCATCGAGACCGGCAATACGGCTTATCAATCAATCAACCGTCTGGTTCGTGATGAAAATACCCCCTATCTTGTGGCGGCCCCGCTGCGTACCAGTACAGGCACATTGCTGGGTGTGCTTTTGGTGACGGAGATGCCATTTTTGTCTTTGCACCGGGAGACCCTGCAGATCATGGGCGTGTTGCTGGCCTATGCTGCCGATCATGCGGAAGCGGCCAAGAGCGCCAATGCGCTGCTGGCGATTTATCCCGACTGTCCACCCATGTTTGCCGCGGAACTGTTCAAGATGACCCGCCTGCGTCGGGATCTGGACGTAAACAGTGCCCTGGTGATGGTTAGTGTCAGGCCCAACGTGCGTATGCACGAGCTGTGTGCCCTGCTGGAAAGGCAGCAACGCGGGTTGGATCATGCCTGGCGCCGGGATCTGGGCTGGGGGGTGCAGTTTGTCACGCTGATGCCATTCGCCGCGCCCACCGCCATCGAGGGGTATCTGGCCAGGCTGAACGATGTGCTGCTGCATGATTTCGGTGTCAAGCTGGGTGATGGGGCTATCTCGGCACGATCACTGATTGTGGCGGCTGACGATCCCGTCAGCCAGCTTGCCGATCTGTTGGCGGATGAGGCATGAGCGGCATCAAACTGCTTTTATACGGGATTGCAGGCCAGCAGGTGGCACTGATTTCCCTGTTTTCGGATCACGGGCGAGTAATAAACCTGGTGTTTTTTCTGATTGGGCATACGATTGCAACCGCCTGTTTTTCAATCATCCTCGCCTACATGGTGCCGCAGCGTTTTGGAGTAAGGTACGGCAACGCACTGGCCGCCATATTCGGTTTGATCTTCTTTGTACCTGTGTTCGGTGCGCTGGGCATGTTTATCATATTGATCTATTTCAGATATTTTCAGCAGTTCAAGGCGCGCACAGAGTTTTACAGCGCGCCCTTGCCGCCGTTTATGGCAGAATCAGGCGGGCTGGCGCCAGGCATGGGTGAAGGCGGGGCCTGGTCGCGTTTGCGCACCGCGTCGGTGCCACGCAATATGCGCCTGAAGGCCCTGCTGGCTGTAAGCGCCGGGGGTGGGCAGAATTCAAGCCGCCTGCTGCAGATGGCAACCGGAGACAGTGACGATGAAATCAGACTGCTGGCCTTCAAACTGGCAGATCAGCGCGAAAAGGTGATCGGGGCGACCATATCCGAGTCGCTGAAGGCCTTGAAGTCCGCTGAAAGCGACATGGAAAGGCTGGGCCTGTATCGCAAGCTGGCCTTTTCATATTGGGAGATGGTTTTTAATGAACTAAACCGGGATCTGTCCGAGTTTTTCATCGGCCAGTCGCTGCACTATGCAAACATGGTTCTCGGCAGTGGAAAGGAAGACCACGCCCTGATGATTCTGCTGGCCAGGATCTACCTGCGTAAAGGCGAATTGGAGCAGGCCGAGGAGTTTATCAACATGGGACTGCAGATGGGCGCCCATCGCGACAAGGTGGTGCCTTATCTTGCGGAACTGGCCTATCGTAAACGGGATTTCCGGTTACTGAAAGGGCTTTTTGCGGCCGATCCGCTGCTGCGTTTCAAGCCGGGTATTGGCCCGGTGGCTAAATTTTGGATGGGACGACAATGAACGCTTTGCCCAAATCAGAGCAGGTAGACGTCATGCTGTTGCTGGAGGGCACCTTTCCCTACGTCAGCGGCGGTGTTTCCAGCTGGGTCAATCAGATTATCCGCGGTTTCCCCGACATTCGCTTCGGTGCGGTCTTCATCGGCAGCAGCCGTGAGGATTACGGTGCCATGAAGTATGAGTTGCCTGAAAATCTTGTGCATCTGGAGACGTATTACCTGCGTGATCCGCGTATCAAGCCGCAGATCATGGCCCATGAAGGCAACAGGGATGCATTCAGGGTGGTCAGGCAGCTCCACCAATGGTTTCTTGATCCGAAGCCGGATACCCTCAATGACGAGATCAAGCAACTGGATTTTTATCTGGATCCACACAAGGGGGTGGACTACCGCCAGTTCCTCTATGCAAGGCAGTCATGGGATGTGATTGCCGATCTGTATGATCAGAGGTGCACGGACCCCTCTTTTGTCGACTATTTCTGGACCGCCAGAAACATGCATGCTCCGATCTGGCTGTTGGCGGAGATCGCCAGCCAGCTCATACCCGCCCGTGTTTACCATACGGTTTCCACCGGCTATGCCGGTTTTCTGGGGGCACTGCTGCATTACAACACCGGCCGGCCGCTGATCCTGTCCGAGCACGGCATCTATACCAAGGAACGGCGCATCGATGTGATCCAGAGCGAGTGGATCCAGGATAACCGTAACGCCCTGCAGAAAGACCCGACTGAGATCAGTTATTACCGCGACCTATGGATCCGTTTCTTTGAGACGATCGGTCGTTTCTGTTATGCGGCAGCCGGCAATATCATCTCACTCTATGAGGGTGCCAGAGAGCGGGAGATTGTGGACGGGGCACTGCCCGAGCGCACCATGGTCATCCCCAACGGCATCGATATTGGCCGTTTTGCCCCTCTCAGGGAGCAGCAGCCCGATGACCCGCCACCGATCGTTGCTTTGCTGGGGAGGGTCGTGCCAATCAAGGATATCAAGACCTTTATCCGCTCCCTGCGCATCATTGCCAATCACATTCCACGGGTTCAGGGGTGGATTATCGGTCCGGAAGATGAGGATCCCGAATATGCCGAAGAATGCAAGGCGCTGGTGGAGAGTCTGGCGATCACTGAAAATGTAAAATTCATGGGGTTTCAGAACCCGATGGACATCTTCCCCAATGCCGGCGTACTGGTGCTCAGCTCGGTCAGTGAAGGGCTTCCGCTGGTCATTCTGGAGGCGTTTGCCGCCGGCTTGCCGGTTGTTGCCACGGATGTTGGGGCCTGTCGCCAGCTGATAACCGGCCTTGGTCCGGAAGATGAGGCCATTGGTTCGGCTGGCGGGGTTGTGGCGATCAACAATCCGCTGGCTCTGGCCGACGAATTGCTCAAGCTGCTCGCTAACAGCCATGAATGGAAGCGTGCGCGCAGTTCAGCCATAAGCAGGGTTGAGCGTTTTTACGCCCAGGAAAAGATGTTCGCAAGCTATCGGGAAATCTATGAAAAGGGGATGGCATAATGGCCGGTATCGGCTTTGAACTGCGTAAGCTGATGAAGCGGGATACCTTTTTCTCCCTTCTGCAGACCTACGCCTATGCCGGTATTATCAGCTCCGGCCCGTGGGTGTTGTCGATCCTGGCGGTAATGCTGATCGGCATCATCTCTGTGCCTGTGGTGATCCCAGCCGTGCTGGTGTCCCATTTTCAAGTCTGCATTACCTACCTGATCGCCTTGTCGCTCTTGTATACGGGGCTGTTGCAACTGGCCTTTACCCGTTATGCCGCTGACAGGATCTTCGAAAAGGAACACTACCGCCTGATGCCCAATCTTAACGGTCTGCTGTTCCTTGCCACGGTAGTGGGCGGGGCGCTGGCCTTTCCGCTGGCCTTCATGCTGTTTCCCAAGACGACCATCATCTTTCGCCTGCTGCTGGCCAGCACCTTTGTGGTGCTTTCCTGTGTATGGCTGGCGGCAATCATGCTTTCAGGCTTGAAAGAGTATAAGTCCATGGTTCGTCACAGTAATCAATGCATGACTTTGTTCTTTAACAATTGAAAGCATGAG
>DAONZY010000074.1:0-11621 GCA_035407085.1 Deltaproteobacteria bacterium
TATGTTTGACAGGCTCTGTGCTGGCTATTTCCAGCTTCGCATTTGCCGGTAACCAGCAGGGCGCTTTCTCCATTAGCCCGGTGATTGGCGGCTATACGGCCAATGGCATCCCCAGCACCAGCTTCAAGACCAATCTGCTTGTCGGCGCACGACTGGGCTACAATTTCACCAAGGCGATCGGAATTGAGGCCCTGTTTGATTACTCACCCCGGGATCACAACGTAAATTTCTACCGCTATGGCGGTGAACTGCTGTACCATTTCATGCCGGACAACAACTTTGTGCCCTATGTGGCTGCCGGTTATGCCGGATTTAATGAAGACAAGGCCGGCATTTACAAGAAGGCCCACGGCGCTTTTGACTACGGTATTGGTGCCAAGTATTTCCTGAATGACAGCTTTGCCCTGAGGGGTGATGTCCGCCACGTCATGTCCTATGTCAGCGGCAAGTCATTCAATGACGTGCTCTATACGGTCGGTGCCTATATCCCGTTTGGCGGCTCCAAGCCTGCTCCCAAGGCGGTTGAACCTGCGCCGGAACCACCCAAGGCTGCACCGGCACCACTGGCGCCCACCAGCAATATCATCAGTTCTCCGGCCAGCATAACCAAAGGAGAAAGCTCCACCTTAAGCTGGTCCTCCGAAAATACCTCCAGTTGTGAGATTCAACCCGGCATTGGCCCGGTGCAGACCAAAGGCAGCATGAAGGTTACCCCGGCTGATAACACCCCTTATACACTGGTCTGCAAGGGTGATGGCGGGTCGACCACCAGCAATACCAGTGTTGCTGTAGCCGCACCGGTTGTGGAGGCTGCCCAGCCCAAGGCGTCTGCCGCCGCCCAGCGCTTTTGTAGCAAGCCGGCGGTTCTGGCGATTGCCTTTGACAGCAACAAGTCAAACATTAAACCCAGATATGCTGCCGAGCTGAAGACGGTTGGCGACTTCCTCAAGGAATTCCCGAAGGCCAAAGGCGAGATTTCTGGCCATACGGACAGCGTGGGCAGCAATGCCTTTAACCAGAAACTGTCGCAGCGCCGCGCCGACAGCGTCAAAAAGTACATCGTAGAGAAACTGGGCATCGATGGCACCCGGATCACGGCCAAGGGTTATGGTGAATCGAAACCGATTGCCACAAATAAGACCAGGGCGGGTAAGGCCAAGAACCGTCGTATTGAGGCCAATTTCACCTGCGAATGATATGATCGCCGGATGAGATTCAAAAGCCCCTCCAGGCATTAGCCGGAGGGGCTTTTTTATGGTGTGGGCGGTCAGTGGTAGAACCGTAAAACGGCTGTCAACCGAGGAGAGCCCAGCAGAATACAATGATATCATGACAGAATTGATTTGTTCAGATTCACCAGCCTGGCTATATGGCAACTATTCAACCTATAAACGGCAGTTAGCCACAGAGGGCACAGAGAAGCACAGAGAACAACAAGATAAATATGTCTTTAGCATCTCACCCTGCGGGAATCAGGTTGGTTGTTGTATCTTACTGTTTTTACTCTGAGACCTCTGAGATCTCTGTGGCAACTGCTTTAATAGGTTCAACATTCTGCTTTTTCACAATAAACTCAGTGTACTCAGTGGTTAGATGCGTTTTATAGGCTCAATGCCCTTTGAACCGCCTGGCTGAGCTCTTCAACCTTGTATGGCTTCAACACCGCTCCGCAAAAGCCGTGGTCGCCATAATTTGCCAGGATCGGGTCGTTGGAGTAACCGCTGGAGACGAGCGCCTTGATGTCCGGATTGATCCCGCGCAGTGCCTGCATGGCTTCCTTGCCCCCCATGCCGCCCGGTATGGTCAGGTCCATGATGACAAGGTCAAAGGGCGCATGATTCAGGGCCTGGCAATACATGTCGACGGCCTGCTGCCCGTCGCAGGCCAGTGCCACTTCATAACCCAGATGAGCCAGCATCTCGCTGGCAACAGTGCGTACCCCTGCTTCGTCGTCCATTACCAGCAGCCTGCCATTACCTCGGGCAATCTGATCATGCCGGGCCTCCTGCTGCTCTGCGATCGAATCGGAGGCCGGCAGGTAGAGGGTAAAGGTTGTTCCGATGCCCAGGCTGGATTCGGCGATGATATGGCCGCCATGGTTTTGCATGATCGAATAAACCGTGGCCAGTCCGAGTCCGCAGCCATTTTCCTTGCTGGTGAAATACGGTTCAAAAATCCGCTTGAGATGCTCGTTTGCAATACCGGTGCCCTCATCCCGGATGGAAATCTCAATGTATTGGCCGGGATGCAGGGTAAGTCTGGTGTCCGAATCGATTTGGCTGTTGCGACAGGTGATGGTAATCCGTCCACCGTCAGGCATGGCTTGGTCTGCGTTGATGACCAGGTTGCTGATAACCTGGCCGATCTGTCCCTCGTCGGCGTAAACAGCCCAGAGATCATCGGGGATGTCATAATCACAGATGGCCTTTGATCCGCTTAAAGCCAGGCCGGCATAATTCCTGATAAGCGCTGGCAGATGAAATGACTTGCGCACCGGTGCGCCGCCCTGGGAGAAGGTCAGCAGACGCTGGGTGAGATCCTTGGCGCGTAAGGATGCGAATTCGGCGGCGTTCAGGCGCTCGGTCAGTTTTTCCGAACCTTGGGGCAGCATCATCTTGACCAGCGAGATGTTGCCCAGGATGGCTGTTAGCAGGTTGTTGAAATCGTGGGCAATGCCCCCGGCCAGCACGCCAATCGACTCAAGCTTTTCGGCACGGGTGCTTTCTTCGTGCATGCGCCGCTTTTCAGTGATGTCCTGAAAGACAAGCACCGCACCGATGGTGCGGCTGTCGGTGTCCATGATTGGAGCGCAGCTGTCTGCGATGAAATGCTCCGCACCATGGCGTGAAACAAGGATGGTGTTCAGGGGGATCACTGCCACAGCACCATTTTCAAGCACCAGTTGAACCGGATTGGTGACCGGTTGTCGCAGCTTCTCATCGATAATTGCGAAAAAGCTGTCCAGGGGTCTGCCAATTACCTCTGACTGGGGCCACCCGGTGAGTTTTTCCGCCACCCGGTTCATCATCACCAGACAACCCTGCTCGTCGGTCACAATAACACCATCGGCAATCGAGCGCACAGTGACTGACAGGCGCTCCTTCTGCGAGAGCAGCTCCAGTTGCTGCGTGTCCAGATTGGTCACCATATTGTTGAAGGCGGTCGCCAGTTTGCCGATCTCGTCGCCGGTTTTCAGCTTCAGCAAGCGCTCATCGCCCTGCTTTTCGCCAATGGACTCCACATGGCGGGTGAAATCGAGCAGCGGTCTGGTAAGCACATTCATCATGTGCCAGACGATAAATGAAACCAGTGCGGTAATGAATACTATGGCGGCAATCACCATATTCCTGGCGGTATAGATGGGGGCAAAGGCCTCGGCAACCGGGTAGTTTGCGCCCACAATCCAGTTTTTGGATTTAAGCAACTTGTACGATGCGATCGATGGCACCCCTTTGGATGTGACGGTCTGCTCGCTGCCTTCGAAACCCTTGATTGCCTTCTCCAGCGACTTGTTGGCGCCGGTGGAGACGTCATGGCTCATGATTCTTCTGCGATCCGGATGCAGGATCAGATTGCGATCTTTGGTTATCAGGAAAAAGTAGCCTGTCTTTCCGTTCCGCAGGTCAATCAGTCGGCCCAGCACATTGTCAGCCATCAGGTCGATGCTGCCGGCCAGTACCCCGACCAGTGCGCCTGTCCCGTCAAAAATCGGGGCAGTCAGCATGACAGCCGGGTGTTTGTGGGCCTGTGATGAAATATAGGGATTGCCGATGTAGGGCTTCTTGATTTGCAGGCTGGTGGCCAGGTATTCACGGAAGGAAAAATCCTGGCCGACCCGGCCGGATTTCTGGGTTTCTGCAATCATTGACCCGTGGCGGTCAAACAGAAAGACACCATTGTTGAAGACGGTTTTGATCTCGGAGTGCTCTTGCAGAAAGGCTTCGGCTTTGCTGCCGTCTGTGATGTGTGCCGCCTGAAACAGACCTGCCGTGGCGGTCAGCAGATCCAGGGTGCTGGTCATTTTGTCATCGATCTCGTTGGCCAGCAGTGTGACAGTCGTGAATTGCTGCTGCTCAATCAAATCTTTTGTGTTGCGTTCAAACTGGGCCAGTGTAACGAAGGATATCACGCTGACCAGTATGATCAGCAAAAACGACACCGCGGCGATCAGCCTGTTCTTTATGCTTCGGGATATCTGCATTTTATGGCGTGCCCCCATGCACAAACCTGCACAATTCAAATATGACAGAATACCCGCCGGATCAGTGGAAGACCGGCAGTTTTTCCTGGATCAGTACATAAGGGCTGACGATCAGCATGGAGAATTTCTTCTGCTTTTCCGTGTTCCAGTGACTGATCTGATTCAGGGTCGGTTTGCCCAGCTTGCCGCTGTTAACCCATTCACCGATTATCTCCGTATTGTCGTTGGCAATCATCAGGGCGGCATCGGACAGATCGATGCTGTCGTCAACCAGGATCAGGCCGCCCCTTTCCAGGTGGGCATGCAGCCAGCTCCATTCCGCTTCGTCAATCGTCATGCGCAGTTCTTCTTTAGTGGGTATCAATGCTGTGCCTCCCGAAGTCATCTGGACTGCCTCGCCTTCAACTCCAGCAGCTGTGAACGGGCTTTATCGGCTGCCGGTGTGCCGGGGTGTTTTTTGATGATGGTCTCATAAAGCTTGGACGCATGTTCCAGATTGTTCTGCTTTTCCTCGAATTGTGCCGTTTCCAGCAGCTCAGCCGCCTTTTTGTCCCCTGAACATCCTGACAGGCCGATCAAGGTAATCATTGCAGCACATATAAACTGTCTTATCATGCCGGTCCCCTCTGTATTGACTACACAATTATACAAGCAAGCTGTCATTTTGCATGCAGATTCTGCCAGATCAGCCGCGCTGTCACGGCCAGTACCATGGCGACGAACACCGGTCTGACAAAACGCGCGCCCCTGGTGATGACCAGATGGGCGCCGATCCTGGCCCCAATGAACTGGCCGACCCCCATGATCAGGCCCTCCCGCCACAGTACGGAACCGCAGGCGATGAAGAAGGCCAGTGATGCGATGTTGCTGGTAAAGTTCATCACCTTCGTCTGACCGGTGGCCTTCATGATATTGAACCCCAGGCCGAAGATCAGGGCCACCACCCAGAATGATCCGGTGCCCGGACCGAGGAAACCGTCATAGAAACCAAGCAACAGACCGCAGGTGATGAAAAATGGCGCCGGCCTCATGCGTGGATGGATGTCTTCAAAACCCATGCGGGGGGACAGCAGGGTGTAGATAATGATTGCAATCAGCAGCCAGGGGATGATCTGGCGCAGCAGGCGTGGATCCAGCAACTGCACCGTGGCAGCGCCCAGCACGGCGCCAATGGCTGTGTAGATAATGCCGGTGCGGCATTCACTGAGCTTTACCGTTCCGGAACGGATAAATGACAGCGTGGCGCTGCCCGAGCCGAAACATGCCTGCAGCTTATTGGTGCCGAGCGCCAGTTGGGGGGGCAGCCCCAGCCCCAGCAGGACCGGGATGGTGATCAGGCCGCCGCCTCCGGCAATGGCATCCACCAGGCCGGCGATCAGGGCGGTGGCAAACAGCAGGGGTAGTTCGAGAAAGGTGGGCATGTGATCGTTATGCTTTCAGTTTTTTGCAGTTATACAACAGCCCGTGTGGATAATCAATCGGCTTGAGCTCCTTGGCTGGCGTAACCGGATTGTGTGGCTGATTTACATCTGCAGCGGACGGGTGACGGTCGCTGCGATCCGGTTGTCCTGCAGGAAGCGATCGACGAAAAACAGGGGGATGCAGATCAGGGCTGACATGAACAGCATGTTGATGATCTCGATGAAATAGCCGGACACCGTATGCGGGATCGGCTGCAGCACCCACAGGATAAATGACGTGGCATAGTGCAGCAGGACAAACACCAGCAGGGTGCGCAGCAGTGCGGACAGCGCCTTGACGGTGACCTTGTGGCGCTGTACGAACAGCGCCGATGTGGCCAGCAGGGCCAGTCCGTAGATGCTTTTCAGCCAGTGCATCAGGCCGTAGTGGAAGAATACGTACCATCCGGAGACTTGCTCGTCGAGCTGCTGGGAGAGGCGGGCCTTGATTTCGGCGCTATTGTAGTCGAAAAGCCCCATGATGCCGAAGGTCAGGATAATCAGCGCCAGGGCGGCGCAGCCCCAGCCGACCAGATTGACCGGGTGCAGGCTTTCAGTCACGTTTTCGAGCGTGGATGATTCTTCCTGGGGTGTCGGGGTCTCCGGCATGTCGTTCAGTTTCTTCGTGCCGTGCAGCAGTTCATGCTCCCGCAGTTTCTGCTGCTCCTCCTTCTGGCGGTCAATGTAGGCCTTGACAACGATCCCGCACTTTGGGCAGGTGCTGAAACGTTCATCACCGAAGGTGCTGTAGCTGCAGCCGGGGCAGACGTCCACCTCATAGGTGTCGGCAGTCGCTTTCGGCTTGGTTACAGTAAAACCGTGCTTGCATTTGGGGCAGGTCAGAAACCGGCCGGTTTCAGGGACAGCATGATCGGGTATGTTGCCGCTGGTGTTACAGTTGGGGCAGGTGATCTTCATGTTGTTTTGCTCCGATGCAGATGGCCTCAGATTGCCGAAAATTAATCTGTGGAGCGGAATATAACCCCGGCAGGGTGGGAATGTCAATCGTGGCGGGCGGGAGGGGGATACGGCGGCTTTGCAGCCGCCGTATGTGTTGGAAAAATGTGTCTATATTGCGTCCTGTAGCCGCTTTTGCTTGCAAGCCAGACGGTTAAGCGCATGCACATAGGCCTTGGCGGATGCCTCCACGATGTCGGTGGAGGACCCCTTGCCGATCACGGTATGGTTGCCCTCGGCCACGCGCATGGTCACCTCGCCCTGTGCGTCGGTGCCGCCGGTGATCGAGCCCACATTGAACTGAACCAGTTTGGCTCTGGTTTTGGTCAGTTTTTTGATCGCCTTGAGGGTGGCATCCACCGGGCCGTCGCCCAGCTCGGCCGTGCGCACCGGCTTGCCGGCCACCTCCAGTTGTACTGTAGCGGTAGCCACACCGAAAGAGCCGCAGGTGACGGTGATGTGCTCCAGCCTGATGGTCTCCTCTTCCCGTGCCTCATCGGCGACGATCGCCTCCAGGTCTTCGTCAAAGACCTCCTTTTTCTGATCCGCCAGCGCCTTGAAGCGATCAAAGGCCTGATTGAGCATCTCCTCATCCAGATCGTGTCCCAGTTCCTCCAGCCGCTTCTTGAAGGCATGGCGCCCGGAATGTTTGCCCAGCACCATTGCGCTGGCTGTCAGGCCGACCGACTCGGGGGTCATGATCTCGTAAGTTGATTTATCCATCAACATGCCGTGCTGGTGAATCCCCGATTCGTGGGCAAAGGCGTTTGCGCCGACAATCGCCTTGTTGGGCTGGACCATGATGCCGGTGATATTCGAGAGCAGACGGCTGGTGGGAACAATCTGCTCGGTCACGATACTTGTGGTGTAGGGCAGGATGTCGTGGCGCGTGCGCAGTGCCATGACGATCTCTTCCATCGAACAGTTGCCGGCCCGCTCGCCGATACCGTTGACCGTGCACTCCACCTGGCCGGCGCCGGCCTGGATGGCGGCCAGCGAATTGGCCACCGCCAGTCCCAGATCGTTATGGCAATGCACGGAGATAACGGCCTTTTCAATATTGGGCACGTTCTCCTTCAGATATCTGATGATGTTGTAATATTCGTTGGGAACGGTATAGCCGACCGTATCCGGGATATTGACCGTGGTTGCCCCGGCATCGATGACCGCTTCGACCACCTCCGCCATGAACGGCAGGCGGGTGCGGGTGGCGTCTTCGCAGGAAAACTCCACATTGGCGGTGTAGGACCTGGCCCGTTTGACAGCCTTGACGGCTGCTTCCAGCACCTTGCCCGGTTCCATACGCAGCTTGTACTGCATGTGGATATCCGAGGTGGCGATGAAGGTATGGATGCGTCCCCGCTCTCCGGCGTATTTGAGCGCCTCCCAGGCCCGGTCGATGTCCTTGTCGCTGGAGCGGCACAATCCGGCGATCTGTGGCCCCTTGATGGTCTGGGCGATAAGCTTGACCGCCTCGAAATCGCCTTCCGAAGCGATCGGAAACCCGGCCTCAAACACATCCACATTCAGTTTCTGCAGCTGTTTGGCGATGCGCAGCTTTTCCTCTATGTTCATGCTGTTGCCGGGGGCCTGTTCGCCATCCCTGAGCGTTGTGTCGAAAATCCTGATGATGCGTGGTTGCTCGGCCTTACTGTCTTTCCTTGTCATCTGCTCACTCCTTTCACTGTTGCCCGCAAAATAAAAATGCCTCCGCCCCGAAAGGGGCGAAGGCATTGTGCTGGTTCGCGGTACCACCCTAATTTGCCCGACTGCATCCCATGCGGGTGCGGCTCGAGCCTCATTGCATCCTTAACGCGGAAGAACGGCCCCGGCTGGCAATTGCCTCACCGGAACGGCTCCGAGGCGAGTTCATCAAGCAGTCTTACCGGTTCGCACCAACCACCGGCTCTCTGTAAAGCTGCCTTGACTACTACTCCTCATCACGGCCTTTGAGATTTAAGTGTGATGATAGAAAAAACGGCCAGGGAAAGTCAAGCGGATTTATTGGACGGCGTAATGAAGGTTACTGGCTGGCGGTTACCGGTTCTGATGACCTTTTTACTTGGGTGTCGCTTTTCGGGTTGATTGAAATCTGCATTTTTGTGTAATAAGTTGGGACACCACCTGTGTATTTGTCACGGTTTCTCGTTTTTTCTATGAAGTATAAGGGGGGCGTCCCTATTTTATCCTTGACATTGCTGATTGGACATTAGCTAAGAATGACGCATGGGTTAGAGAAATTATTGAAAAGAAAGCAATAGTATATCTTGGTTCACCACAAACCCAAGCAACATTATGGGATGCGGTGAACTCAAGACCAACAGTATTCGCTAGAGAACTTGCGCAATTAAGAGCAGCAGGTTATACACAAGTTGGTGACTATATGATTCCTCCAAGGAGACTGCCATGAATAGCCTATTTAGCACGGCAACTTGGTTAGAGGGATTCAGCATAGAAGGCTATGGGGCATGGCCAATACCCCATGCGCTTGACGCAAAAATTTCTTCGTTACTTGATCAATGGCTAGGTTTAAAGGAGGAGCAACGTGTTAAAGAATCATCTACCATTAGCGATCAACAACACGCTGTTCTGTTAGCCTATAGCGAGAGGATGGCATCAAGGGCAGTCCGTGATAAGAGCAGAATTGACATTTTTTATGGTTTATTAGCTCTAGGTATTGATGGATGGAAATTTGAGTGGCGAGATAACATCATGGTTCTGAGCTTGCATTATCATAGTGCAATACTGATTAGTATTGATCCCCCCTCTGTTTTTTCTGAAGCAGGTAAGTACATGTCGTTCAATGTGAAAAAGTCTTTTGAGCAATTCCTAAAAAGAAAAGAAGAAGATCGCTCAATCTCTGCAATGGGCTTTTGTTGTTCAGAAGACAAAGATGGGTTTCGCTATAAAAGGACTTGGTAAGGTTGGGACAGGGAATAATTCAGGACACCCCCGAATGGCGCTAGTTTAAGGTTATTTGGCACATAAAAAAGCAACATCCATAAGGGGCTAAAAGGGGACAGGCTAAGTTATTGGGGGCGGCATACGTCGCTCCTTGCTGCATCATCACCGATACACCATAAAGAAATCGCCATGACCTGGTAAGCCGGAACTGGGGACTGGTAAAAGCAACATAATAACGCCATGACCAAACCATTCAACAAAATCCTCTTCATTCTTCTCATCCTTCAAAACATCCTTTTTCCCATCACCGCCACCGACGACACCCGCCTGAAGGTGTTGTATGCCATGAAAGCCGGTCGCGACGCCTATGACACCTACGACAAATACAGCAACAGCAAATCATCATCAGGCGGCAGCGGGAGCAACTCCTTCACCGTCAAGGTTGGCTACTCCAACAGCAGCCAGGGCAGCGAAACCATATCCAACAGCGTAACCGCCCAGGGGAGCACAATCCAGGCCGGAGGCGACGTAAGCGTCAAAGCGGTCGGCAACCCCAATGCGGATAAAGGGGACATCAACGTCACCGGCTCCGGCATCAGCGGCCAGAACGTCACCCTCGACGCAACAAGGGACATCAACCTCGCATCCGCCGAAAACAGCCACAGCAGCAACACCAGAACCAGCAGCAACCACTTCAGCGCCGGCATAACCTATCAGGGCGGCACCGCCGTCGGCCTTTACGCCGAAGGCGCCAAAGGCAGGGGCAGGGAAAACGAGGCAAACGTAACCCACACCGAAACCACCATAACCGCTGCAGACACCCTCAACATAAAAAGCGGCCAGGACACCAACCTTAAAGGCGCCATAGCCAAAGGCGACACCATCAATGCCCACATCGGGCGCAACCTCAACATCGAAAGCCAGCAGGACACCGCCGCATACACATCCCGCCAGGAAAACATCAGCGGCAGCGTACAGATATCCTACGGCGGCGACAGTGGCGCCAGCGCCAGCTACATGTACGCCAAGACAAACGCCGACCACAAAAGCGTAAAAGAACAGAGCGGCCTGTTTGCCGGAACCGGCGGCTACAACATCAACACAGGCAACAACACCGACCTCAAAGGCGCGGTCATCGCATCCGATGCCACGCCCGACAAAAACACCCTCACCAGTAAAACCATAACCTTCAGCGACATAAACAACAAATCCGAATACAGCGCATCCAGCCTCGGCATAAGCGGTGGAGCCAGCTATAGCGGCGGTGGGGGAGGAAACAGCGGTAATAATGCAGGAAACAAGGGCGGCAACGGTGCCGGTGATAGCAGTGGCAGCGGCAGCCTGCCCCTTAGCCTCGGCATCCCCTCCAGTGACAGCGCCAGCGGCACAACCAGAAGCGCCGTAGCCGCAGGCGCCATCAACACCAGCAGCGACACAGCATCACTATCAAGAGACACCAAAACCGCCAACGGCGCAGTAAGCAACGTCTTCAACAAACAGGAAGTCGCCGACAACCAGGAAGCCTCCCGCCTGATCAGCGAACAAGCCTTCAAACTGGTCGGCGATCTGGCCAAGATCCGGACCAAACCATACACCGACGCGCAACGCCGGTACGAAACAGCAGAAAAAGAAGCCGAAGCCGCCAATGAATCCGGCGACAGCGAACAACTTGCCCGGGCCGAAGCCGCCATGCAAGCCGCCCAGGCCGACATGGCCGCCAACCAGGAAGCCTACGACACCTGGAAAGACGGCAGCCTGGCCAAAATCGCCCTGCACGCCGCCGTCGGCGGTCTGGCATCCGCCATCGGCAAAGGCGACATAGCCTCCGGCGCATTGGGCGCCGCCGCCAACGAAGCCGCCATCCCGTACATGGCCCAGGCCCTGCAAAACGCCGGACTGGACGAAAAGAGCGAAGAATACAAAAGCCTGCTTAAAATCGGCAGCACCATCGCAGGCAGCGCCATCGGAGCCGCCACCAGCGGCAACGGCAACGGCGCCATGACCGGCGGGGCCACCGCGCTGAGCGGGACCACCAACAACTTCCTCAAACACAAGTTTTTCCGGGACACTCCCTAAGTTTTTATCAGAAGAATATGAAG
>DAONZY010000075.1:0-11590 GCA_035407085.1 Deltaproteobacteria bacterium
AATCCGGAATCGCTGCCCACCGGCAAGAACTTCTATTCCTTTGATCCGTCCCGGGTGCCCACCCCCGGCACATATGCCACCGGTGTCCGGCTGGCCAAAGAGCTGATCGAGAACTATCGCAAGCGCCACGGCGTTTATCCGGACAAGCTTTCCTATGTGCTCTGGGCCACCGAGTGTATCCGCCATGAGGGCGTGATGGAATCCCAGATCATGTACCTGATGGGTGTGCGCCCCAAATGGGACGGGCGGGGCCGCATCGAGGGGGTGGAGGCGATCCCCCGTGCAGAGCTGGGGCGGCCGCGCATAGACGTGACCATGACCCCCTCCGGTCTGTACCGGGATGTGTTTTCAGTGCTGATGGACCTGATGGACAAGGCGGTCTCGGTGGCTCGGGATCAGATAGAGCAGGACAACATTGTCCGTAATAATACCCTGAAGACCCAGCAGCTGCTGATTGCCAAAGGGGTGCCGGTGGAAAAGGCCCGCCGCATGGCCTCGGTGCGCATCTTCACCGAGCCGTCCGGCGCCTATGGCAACGGTCTGGAAAACGCCATTGTGGCCTCTAATACCTGGAACAATGAGAAAAAGGTGATTGATGTCTATTTCCGCCGGGTCGGTTACATGTACGGCCAGGGCTTCTGGAGTGAGCGCGGCAAGCAGGGGGGCGAGGAACTGGGCGAGGTGCTGCTGAAAAACGCCCTGTCCGGCAGCAAGATCGCCATTCACAGCCGCTCCACCAATACCATCGGCGTACTGGATACGGACGACTTCTATCAGTATCTGGGCGGTCTGGCCATGGCTATCCGGGCGGTGGACGGCAAATCGCCGGAGGTGTTTGTCACCAATATGACCAACCCCAAAAAGGCCCATCAGGAAACCCTGGAGAAGAACATGGGTCGGGAGATGCGGGCCCGTTACCTGAATCCGGCCTGGATCAAGGCCATGATGAAGGAGGGCTATGCCGGGGCGCGGCTGATCGACAAGGTCACCGAACACCTGTGGGGGTGGCAGGTGACCGTGCCGGAGGCGGTGGACGGCGCCAAGTGGCAGGAGATGTACGAGACCTATGTGCAGGACAAAAATGGTCTGGGTATGAAGGAGATGTTCCGCCAGTCCAAGAACATGTGGGCCTACCAGTCGGTGGTGGCGCGCATGCTGGAGACCGCCCGCAAGGATTACTGGAAGGCGGATAAGGCGGTGGTGGAACAACTTGCGGTGGAGTATGCAAAGACCGCACAGGAAGTGGGCATGGCCTGCTGCGATCATACCTGCAACAATCCCCAATTGACTGACTATACCTCATCCACACTGCTCTCCATTCCGGGCATGAGTGCTCTCAATCAGAGCTTCCGCGGCGCGTTGGCCAACATGAAAAACACCGGCTCATCCGCCGGCGGCACGGCCAAAAGCGGCCAACCAGCCGGCAATACTGCCCGCAGCGCCGCGCCGGGGGCGGCTGGGCGCGCGCCTGACGGCAGTGCCAGTGCAGGTGCCAGGGGTATTGTGGAAGGTTTCGAGGTGGTGGAAACGACCTCTGCGCCTGGCGGCGGCGGTTCATCATCGGCTCCGATCCCCTGGATGTTCATCCTGGGATTCGGCGCAGTGGTTGGCCTGGTCGGCTGGGGCTTCAGGCGCGGTGGACGGGATTGATCGTTGCATAACCCGTTTTTCCCCTTGATAGCCAAACCCTGAAACAGCAAGAAAGGAAACAGTGATGCATAAAAGCATGACATTGGCGCTGCTCGCGCTTTCACTGCCCATGGCAGTCGGCAACGCCGCCGCTGATGTGGCAAAAGACGGTAAACAGGCCGGGCAGTACAGCATGGGGGAAATGGTTGTCACCTCCGACAAGTTGGAGGAGTACATCAAGAATTACCCTCAGGATGTGAGTTTTGTTGCCCGGGATGAGATCGTCAAGCGCAACCTGTCCAGCGTGGAGGAGGTCTTGAAGGTCATGCCGGGTGTGGAGGTCTATCCCACCACCGGCATCGGCACGCGCATTTCACTGCGCGGTTCCGGTAAATCCAGCGGTGTGCTGATCCTGCTCAACGGCCGTCCGCTTAACAGCAACAACTCCGGCAGTATGGATCTGAACGCCATTCCGGTGGAAATCATCGAGTCCATCACCGTTTTCAAACCGCCCATTCCGGTCTGGCTGGGACCGGGCGGCAGCGACGGCGCCATCAATATCGTTACCCGCGAGGTCAAGGCCGTCAAGACCAGCCGGCAGGCCGACACCACCATCCGGGCGGCCGGCGGTTCATACGGGCTTTTCCAGGGCGGGCTCAGCCAGGTGGTACGACTGGGCGACAGCAGTCTGCTGCTGTCCGGCAACTATAACCACCGTGACGGCAAGCGTCTCAACAGCGGCAGGAATGACGGCAATGCCAGCTTCAACTGGAACCGCAAGGCCAAGAGCGGCAACAAGTATGAGATCAGTGGCCGCTATTACGAGGCCGAATACGGCGTGCCCGGTCCGATCGACAATCCGACCCCGCTGGCGCGGCAGCACTACCGCAAGGGTTCGCTGGGTGGGCGCATGTCCGGCGCCCTGTTGGACAACGGCACCTATAACCTCAACGCCTATGGCGATATCACCCAGCTCAAGGACAAGTCCCAGTATGGCTACAGCACGACACTGGATGACAGCAAGGGCGGGCTGAAGGCCGATACCAGCTGGTCCGATGCCGAAGGTAAATGGGAACTCAGGCTGGGGGGCATGTCGGAGTACAATCGCTATGAACACACCCTGGCCGGTCGACATGAACGTTATAGAAACGGCCTCAACACACAGTTTGACAAGCGCCTGGGCCGGTTTACCGCCACAGTCGGCGCCCGGGCCGATGTGACCAACGATTTTGGCTTCGAACCGTCCGGTATGGTCGGACTGGGATGGGGGGTCACCGACAGCATGCTGGTCAAGGCCCGGGTCGGCTATACGGTTAACGTGCCTACCTTTGAGCAGCTCTACCAGCCGGTGCATGGTTCCATCGACCAGAGCCGGGGCAACCCCAACCTGAAAGAGGAGCGGGTGCTCAATTACGACCTGAGCCTGGAATACAAGCTGGCCAAAAACAGCACGGTGCAGTTAACCCTGTTCCGCGTCAATACCTATGACCTGATTACCTCCCAGCGGGGCGCCGACCTGATCTACCGGCCGACCAACATTCCGGGCGCCGAGCGCCAGGGGATGGAGTTTACCGGCAAGTACGACTGGGGCAGCGGCCTGATCAGCGATGTCTCCGTGATCTACCAGAACTCGAAAAACCGGGACACCGGCAAGGATCTGCCCTATACGCCGGATATCAAGATGAAGACCACCCTGCAGTATACGCTGCCCAAGTTAAAGACACGGCTGGAAGGCACCCTGCGTTATGAAGGCGTGCGCTACAGCCAGGCCGAGAATCTGGGCAGCCAGAAGATGAGCGATTACATCACCATGGATATGCGCGTCACCCAGTCGGTGACGATCGGCCGGGTCAAGGCCGACATCTACGCCCGCATCGACAACCTGTTCGATGCCTGCTACCAGGGGCATTTCGGTCATCCGGACGACGGTATCCGGGCTGTTGGCGGCGTGCAGATGCGTTTCTGACAGGTTATTGTCGGGTTGAGTAAATTTTAGCAAGGAGTAGTCAGATGTATCTTCCCATAAACATCCAGATGGAGGGCAGGCGTTGCGTCGTGGTCGGCGGTTCCACCGTGGCTGCCAGAAAATGTACCAAACTGGCCGGTTGCGGCGCTGTGGTGACGGCAATCGCCCCGGTATTCTCCGATGACCCTGTCTGGAACAGCGGGCAGGTGGAGCTGGTCAGGGATGTGTACCGGACCGGTTGTCTGGGAAAGGCCTTTCTGGTGATTGCTGCCACGGATGATCCGCTGCTGAATGAAACCATACTGGGTGATGCCCGCCAAAATGACATGCTGGCCCAGCGGGTTGATCAGTCCGATGCGGGGGATTTCTTTCTGCCGGCAACCCATGCCTGCGGTCCGCTGACCGTGTCGTTTGCCACCGACGGTGTCAATCCGGCTTTCAGCAGGGCATTGAAGAAGCGGGCCGGGGCTGCCTATGACGAGGCCTATGGGGAATGCTGCAGGCTGATGGAACAGGTCCGCAATCTGCCGGAGTGGCAGGTCATGGAAAGGAACCAGCGCGGCCGCGCCCTGAAGGGGATGGCAGATTGCGCGGAGAAGGTGATCGGACATATCCGTAGGGGCAGAACGGAGCGGGCTTACGACTGCCTGCTGGAGGCGGCCTTTGGCCCGGGCCGGCCCGGCAGCAGCGTACCCCTGGTATATCTGGTCGGCGCCGGTCCCGGCGATCTTGGCCTTTTGACCATCAAGGGGGCGCAGGCCTTGAGGATGGCCGATGTGGTGCTGTATGACGGGTTTGCCAATCCCCTGCTGCTGGAGCAGTACTGCCGTCAGGACGCAGAGCTGATCGATGTGGGCAAGCACAAGGGCAATCACCGCAAAACCCAGGAGGAGATCAACGCCCTGCTGATCGAGAAGGCTGTTGGCAACCGTGTGGTTGTAAGGCTTAAAGGGGGCGACCCGATCCTGTTTGGCCGCGGCGGAGAAGAGGCGCGTGTGCTGGCCAGCCATGGCATTTCATTCGAGATCGTGCCAGGGGTGACCAGTGCGCTGGCCGTTCCGATCTATGCCGGCATCCCGGTCACCGATCGGGAGTACGCCTCATCGGTCGGTTTTTACAGTTTGCACCGCAAGGAAGGCAGCAGCTTTGCCGAGGGGGACTGGGAGCGCATGGCAAAAGGCCCGGACACCCTGGTGCTGCTGATGGGCAGTACCGTGCTGGCCGATATCGTCAGGCAGCTTGTCAGATACGGTCGCCCGGAAACCACCCCGGTCGCACTGATCACCAGGGGCACCAATCCCGGGCAGAAACGCTATCTGGCGACACTGGACACGATCATGCCGCTCGTGGCCGGCCGTCAGATTGAAAGGCCGGCTATCATCGTGGTCGGTGATGTGGTCAGGGCCGCCGCTACGATGGACTGGTTTGCATGCGAGACCATAACGGAACAGCTCTGAATCTCTGCCAGGACTGTACGACATTCTGGCCTCACGGATTCGGGATAATGTTTTTGACGAACAGCAGCCGTGCGCTGCAAACTTTACGGAGGTAATCAATAGCATGACGGAAACTGACAAACGCCGCCCGCTGGTGCGCGACCTATACGAAAACAGGCTGAGCGGCGAGCAGATCGAAAAGCTCTCCTTCCAGGCGATTGACCAACTGGCTCCGGCCCACGGTTTTGACAAAGGTCAGTGGGAGGTGGTGCGCCGCATGATCCACACGGTGGCCGATTTCAATATCATGGACATCGTCCGGTTTTCCGGTGATGCGATCGAGGCCGGCATCGCTGCCCTCAAGGCCGGCAGTCCGATCTATTGCGACTCCAACATGATCAAAAACGGTCTTTCCCTGGCCAAGCTGTCCAGCATCTCGGACAGGTATACCAGTGATGCGATCCGGTGCCATGTGGCCGATGCCGATGTGGCGGCCGAGGCGACCGCCACGGGGCTGCCCCGTTCGCTGTATGCCATGCGCAAGGCCAGGCCGATCGCCGATGGCGGTATTCTGCTGTTCGGCAACGCGCCGGTGGCCCTGCTGGAACTGAACCGCATGATTATCGAGGAGGGGGTGCGTCCGGCCCTGGTGATGGCCATGCCGGTCGGATTCGTGCATGTGGTCGAAAGCAAAGAGGAGCTGATGTCGCTGGGCGTGCCCTATGTGGCCATGGAAGGGCGCCGGGGCGGATCACCGCTGGCTGTGGCGGCCCTGCATGCCATCTGCTCATTGGCAAAAGCGAAAGGCGGGCAGTGATATGAAAGTATTGGTTCTGGTGACAGTGTTACCTCGATCAGCGATATTTGTTTGCCGACCGGCTAGCGGGGGTGTGATGTGAGCGTGGTCAAGGCTGCGGTCAAGGGTATGTTTTATGCCGTCGGTGTCGGACCCGGGGCGGAGGATCTGGTTACCTTGCGTGCCGCCCGGCTGGTTGAGACGGCCGATGTGGTCATAGCGCCGCGGGCCAGTGTCAGCAGCGACAGCCTGGCCCTGTCGGCTGTCCGTCCGTTGCTGGACCGGCAGGAGCTGATCGAGATTGTCTATCCCATGGAGCGCAATCAGGAGGCAACCCGCAAATGCTGGTCCGATGCGGCCCAGCTTGTGGCAGAACGGTGTAGAGCGGGCAAGTCGGTGGTGCAGATTACCATTGGCGATCCCTTGATCTTCAGCACCAGCGCCTATCTGATCGATGCTTTGAAAGATCTGATGCCCCATGACCGCATCCGTGTTGTGCCTGGTATCAGCGCCTTTCAGGCCTCGGCCTCCCAGTTCATCGAGCCGCTCACGCTGCAGGAAGACCGTTTGATGCTGATGCCTGCCACCCGAATTGATGCCGTTGAAACCGCCCTGGATGCGTGCGAGACCCTGGTGCTTTACAAGGTTGGCCCGCGCCTGAAGCAACTGCTGGAACTGCTGGAGCGCAAAGGGCTGCTGGCACATGCCTCCCTGGTCTGCCACGCCGAGCAGGGGCCGGGCGAGATGGTGCTGTCCCCGCTGACCAAGGATGCGCCGGAGGCGGCCGGTTATATGTCGGTGGTCATCATCCGCATCGGACGAAGGGCCTGGGCCTGAAACGGTGACAGATGAATTGCGCGGAGGATACACCACCGGCACCTGTGCCGCTGCCGCAGCCAAGGCGGCTGTCATGCTGCTGGCATCCGGGCAGGCGCCGGCGGTTGTCGATGTGGCGCTGCCCGAAGGTGAGCGGATCAGCTTTACCCCGCTTGAGGTCCGCCGTGATGAGGCAGGCTGCCGGGCCGCCATCGTCAAGGATGCGGGCGATGATCCGGACATCACCAATGGCTCGCTGATCGTCGTCCGGGTGGACTGGTCTGAAACGGACGGCGTCACCTTCAGGGCCGGCGACGGGGTCGGCACGGTTACACTGGCCGGGCTCTCCATCCCGCCGGGTGAACCGGCCATCAACCCTGGCCCCCGCAAGATGATCGAAAACGCTGTCCGCGAGATCACCGACCGGGGGGTGACGGTCACGGTTTCCATACCTGGTGGCAGTCAGCTGGCGACAAAGACCTTCAACCCCAAACTGGGCATTGTGGGCGGCCTTTCCGTGCTGGGCTCCACCGGCCGGGTCAGGCCGTTCAGCCATGCGGCCATTCAGGAGTCGATCCGCTGCTCGCTCTCGATCTCTGTGGCCAACGGTGTCCGCGCCCCGATTTTTGTGCCGGGCCACATGGGAGCCCGGGCGGCGGCACGGCATCTGCAGGTCGCTGAAAATCAGCTGGTCGAGGTGGGCAACGAGTGGGGCTACATGCTGGCCCAGGTCTGCCGTTATGATCTGGACGGACTGCTGCTGTTGGGGCACCCCGGCAAGCTGGCCAAACTGTGGCTCAGACAGTGGGATACCCATTCGGCCCGTTCGGAAAGCGCCTTCCCGCCGGTTCTGCAGCTCTATCAAGAGCAGTTCGGGCGTCTGACGGGCGAGACCATGACCGTGGAGGGGATTTTTACCCAGCTTAAGCCGCAGCAGAGCCGCTGGCTGGCGGACATGATAGCAGAGCGGATCAGGCAGCAGGTGACAGCGGAGTTTGCCCCGGCTTTCGGCCTGTCCGTTGTGCTGACGGACAATGCCGGCGCCTGGCTCGGCGCCAGCGGTGATCTCAGCCTGTGGCAGCCGGTGGCTGATTGATTAAAGAAATAGTCGTCCACGAAACACACGAAATACACTAATAAACCCCAAAAAATTCCGGTTAAGTTTACGCAGTTGCCTTATCGGATTACAAATTCGGATCAAAACATCAGGGGTTAAATCAGACTTCTATCAGGCCTTATCAGATGTTTATCCGTGTGAAATGTCTTTTTGACATTAAATCACCGAGTTGCATATGGTTACGCTTTTGGGGTGGTAGAACCTTTATTTTTCGTGTGGTTCGTGTCTTTCGTGGATCCATTCTTTTCAATAGGTTAAAAGCTGGATTCCGGCCAAAAGCCTGCCGGAATGACATGTCACGAGATTTTTGCAAGAGGCTCGGTTTATAGAACTTGTCCAAGGAGTGTTTATGTCTGTAATTTTTGTCGGCGCCGGACCCGGTGATCCCGAACTGTTGACCCGCAAGGCGGAGCGGCTGCTGCGCAGCGCAGCGGTCTGTGTCTATGCGGGCTCGCTGATCAATCCCCAGGTGCTGGAACTGCTGCCGGCCAATGCTGAAAAGTATGACTCGGCCACCATGTCCCTGGAGGAAACCACCCGGGTCTGTGTGGAAGCCCACCAGCGCGGTCTGGATACCATCCGGCTGCATACCGGCGAGCCCTCCATTTACGGCGCGATCCTGGAACAGATGAATGTGCTGGACAAGCACGGTATCGATTATGAGGTGGTGCCCGGTATCAGCTCGTTTCAGGCTGCAGCGGCGGCCTTGAAGGCCGAACTGACTGCGCCGGAGGTGTCCCAGACGGTTATTCTGACCAGAACCTCCGGACGCACGCCCATGCCGGACTGCCAGGAACTGGCCAATCTGGCGGCATCCCGGGCAACCCTCTGCATCTATCTTTCCAGTCACAAGGTCGATGAAGTGGCCGAGACCCTGGTTCCGTTCTATGGCCCTGACTGCCCGGCTGCGATTGTCTACCATGCCTCATGGCCGGATCAGAAGGTCATCAAGGGCACCCTGGTGGATATCCACCAGCAGATATCGGCCACCGATATCCGCAAGACGGCCCTGATCCTGGTCGGGCATGCCCTTTCCAGACAGTGCGCCGAATCCAAACTCTACGACGCATCCTTTACCCATGAATACAGGCAGGGCGTCTGATGGACGGCACTGTCCTTTCAGCGCAGGGCCGGTAATGAAGCAATTGTCCCGGCCAAACAGGCATATCATCGTCGGCATCGGCTGCCGTCGCGGCACAGCGGCGGCAACCATCATCAGCGCTGTGCGCGAGGGACTGGCAATGGCCGGCTATGGTCTGGACGACGTCCGCTGTCTGGCCTCGGCCGATGTCAAGGCCGATGAGGCCGGGCTGCTGGAGGCCGCGCGGGTGCTGGAACTGCCGCTCAGCATCATTTCATCGGCGGAGATCATCAGTAAGGCTCAAGCCTTTAATCATTCGGAATTCGTAAAACAAAAGGTCGGACTGCCGGGGGTTTCGGAACCGGCAGCACTATTGGCCGGAAGGAGCACACAATTAATACTGCCCAAAACAATCATTCACGGTCTCACCATTGCGATAGCAATGGAAAACTCTATGTAGTCGGCCTGGGGCCAGGCAATCCGCTGGACCGCACCTGCAGGGCCGTCAAGGCGATCGAAGACAGCAGCGTGGTGGCGGGTTACACACCCTACATCAAGTCCATTGCAGATCTGACCGACGGCAAGGAAATCATCGTTTCCGGCATGCGTCAGGAGGTGGAGCGCTGCCGGGCCGCACTGGTCCGGGCTGCCGAGGGGGCTGTCGTATCCATGGTCTCATCAGGTGATCCGGGTGTTTACGGCATGGCCGGTCTGATCCTGGAAATGGCCGACAGTGAAAAGATCGATGTCACCATCGAAATCATACCGGGTATCTCCGCCGCCAATACCGCGGCATCCAGGCTGGGAGCACCGCTGATGCTGGATTATGCCTGCATCAGCCTGAGCGACCTGATGGTATCGTGGGATCGCATCCGCCGCAGGATCGAGCTGATTGCAGAGGCCGATATGGTGCTGGCCTTGTATAACCCCCGCAGCATCAAACGCATCAGCCAGCTGGAGGAAACGGTCGCCATCATGCTGAAACACCGTCCGCCCGGGACACGCTGCGGGATCGTTACCGCCATCAGCACCCGTGAAGAATCGGTGCTCTTCACCACCCTGGGGGAGCTGCTGGACAAGGATATCAACATGCGCTCGCTGGTTGTGATCGGCAATTCCGATACACGGGAGATTGCCGGGCGGCTGGTGACAACGCGGGGGTACCGGTTTTGATCCTGTTGATGGGCGGCACGAGCGAAACCGCAGGCATCGCCTGGGCACTGGCGGAGCAGGGCGGCTGGCAGACACTGATTTCAACCGCCACGGACGCGCCGCTGGAACTGCCGCAACATCCCTTGCTGGAAAAGCGGCAGGGGCGGCTGGACCGGCACGAGTTGGCAGCGTTGATCCGGCAGCGCGGTATCCGGCTGGTGGTGGATGCCACCCATCCCTTTGCCGTGATCGCCCACGAGAGCGCCCGGGCGGCGGCCGCGGAGGCGGACATTCCCTGTCTGCGCTGGGAACGGCAGAGGGATGACTACGCCCATGAGGGCATCACCTTTGTGGACAGCCATGGGCAGGCCGCAGAGCTGGCGGCCAGATCGGGTATCAACGTGCTTTTGACCACTGGCTCCCGCAACCTGCTGCCCTACGTCATGGCCTTTCAGGGCAGTACCGCCAGGCTGTACGCCCGTGTGCTGCCCCATGCAGAATCCATGCGGGCCTGTGAGGAGGCCCAGCTGCCGGCGGAATGCGTCATTGCCGAGCGGGGCCCTTTCAGTGTGGAGCAGACCATGGCGCTGATTATTGAAAAGCAGATCGGCCTTTTGGTCTCCAAGGACAGCGGCGCTGCCGGCGGGGTGCCGGAAAAGCTGGAGGCGGCCAGGCGCTGCGGCTGCCGGGTGATCATGATCAGGCGGCCGGAGTCGATCCCGGGTGTGTCGGTGCTGGATGATCTGGTGTTTGCTGTCAGGATGGCGTTTGGACAATCGTAGTTACTCCTGGAATCTCTGAAACTCTGGTTGTAACTAACATTGATCCATTCGTTGTCTCGATACTACAGCACAGTTTTTTACCCGTTACCCTTTTGAATGTTGTTTGCAAAATTTGCAGTTGACAAGGGTGGACCCCATGTAATACAAAAAGAATCACATAACTGCTTTTTGCAGTGCCGAATATGATGATCTTGGTGCCCGCGAGGGCTTGATAGGGAAGAGGGGTGAAAATCCCCCGCGGACCCGCCGCTGTAAACGATGACGAAGGGCATAATGTCACTGGTTGTATGACTGGGAAGACGCCCGGAGGATGACTCGGAAGCCAGAAGACCTGCCAATGATTTGCCACTTCAGTTCCCGGGGTTTGGGATGGTGGATAACTAGTTAAATGGGCCTTGAATACGGAAGGTTCGCAAGCTGAAAAGTTTGCGAACCTTTTTTTATGCCCATTGGTTACCCAGAAGCAGCATTCCCCCGTTTTTCCCCATTTGGCATGTCGCCAGGATACTCACCCTTTGCAACCTTAAAAATGTGGACATTCAAGCCAGATATGCCACCGGCTTTGTTCACGTTTGCTGTTATCGATATTCACTGTCCTACTCCTTGGGGCAGCTTAAGGGCGGGGGCCGGATCTACTTGTGAAGCCATTGGACTTCCGGCTCCTCCCTCTTTTTAAGGATCACGCAGAACCGACAGTTTTCACCTGTCTCACTCCTTGGGGCGGGCTTAAGGGTGGATACGTGATGTTTTCTGAAGCCATTGAACATCGCGTATCGCCCTCTTTTTGCGTTTTGCCTGTTAATTTTAGATATGAA
>DAONZY010000076.1:0-8900 GCA_035407085.1 Deltaproteobacteria bacterium
ATTACTACCTTTCTGCCTATCGAGGTGCTCAAAAATCGCATAACTGCTCCTTCCTCACATGAAATCATTCACCCAAAAAAACATTTCAGAAATATGAACCGTTGAATTTATATTGCATAATGACACGCATCTCAAGCAACATGGACAGCAACTAATTCGGAACATTAGTGACAATTGGTATTACACGTTGCAACCGATCTGCAAACTGCCGGACTGGAAAACCTTTTTTGGAGATACAATTTTACAAGCAATTAGAATCACTGACAAAACCAGCATCCATATAACGGCGTTACACCATAACACAATTTTTTAGCTACTCACAAAATATTTTGCCCGCTCAGCGTAAAAAAGTTGATCGACTCGTCTGTTACGCGCATGCGGTTTCACACAAAAGAAGGGGCCCCAGATATGATCAATATACAGAAACAGGAAGATATGTTCCCCCAAAGACTGCAGGGGATGACCTCGTTCATCGTGATGGATGTTCTGGAAAAAGCCAAGCAGATGGAAAAGCTCGGCGCCCGCGTCATCCACCTGGAGGTCGGCGAGCCGGACTTCAACGTGCCCCCCTGTGTCGAGGAAGCAGTATGCAAAGCGGTCAGGGACGGACACACCCACTACACTCACAGCCTGGGAATTATAGAACTGCGCGAGTCGATCTGCGCCTATTACCAACAACGCTATAATGTCAACATGCATCCGGACCAGGTCATTGTTTGCCAAGGCACATCACCGGCCATGCTGAACCTGTTCGCCACCCTCCTTGACCCAGGCGACGAGGTAATCATGTCCGACCCGCACTATGCCTGCTATCCAAACTTTATAACGTTTCTGGGCGGCATCTGCCGCAAGGTGACGCTTGCCGAAGATGACGGCTTTCAGCTGCATCCCCAACTGATCAGACAACAGATCAACAACAGAACCAAAGCCGTACTGATAAACTCACCGGCCAACCCGACCGGCACGGTCATACCAGCAGACAGGATGAAGGCCATTGCCGGACTCGGCCCCTGGATTGTCTCTGACGAAATCTATCACGGACTGGCCTACGGAGAACAGGAACACTCGATCCTGGAATATACCGACCATGCCTTTGTCCTCAACGGTTTCTCCAAGATGTACGCCATGACCGGTCTCAGGCTGGGCTACACCATCGTGCCGGAAGCCTTCATTCGCCCATTCCAGATCCTGCAGCAGAACTTTTTCATCGCCGCCAATTCGATCTCCCAGATCGCCGGTATCGCCGCACTGCAGCAGGCAGCCGCCGATGTGGAACGGATGCGGGAAACCTACAACCAGCGACGAAAATTTATGATCCAGAGGCTGCGCGAGATTGGCTTTCACATCCCGGTCGAGCCGACCGGAGCGTTCTATGTCTTTGCCAATGCCAGGCATTTTTCTGCCGATTCATACCGGCTGGCCTTTGACATACTGGACAAGGCCCATGTGGCGGTAACGCCAGGCATCGATTTTGGCGCAGGCGGTGAAGGCTTCATCAGGTTTTCCTATGCCAACTCAATGGAAAACATCGCCGAAGGCATGGATCGGCTTGAGAAATATGTACAATCAGCACAGTGGCAGATGCTAGGCAGAAGGTGTTAAACCTAGTCTTAACATCACAAGAAAGCTGAATTGCTCTGCTAAAGGAACAATGAAATTCCGAACAGCAGCTTGCTGGAGTTTAGAGGTTCATTAGGGCTGGCTGTGCCGGCATTAGAGATGTGGTGATAACGATACTCCGCTGTCAAAGCCGCATCCGGCCTGATGAAGTACTGCAGCCCTACCCCGCCCTGATAACAGAAATTCAGTTTTGTACCCATGCTGGGCAGCCCCAGATCCACATAGAGCACACCGCCGCCGGCAAACACATAGGGTGCAAAATCCTTGATCGAGGTAAACTTCCAGCTGCCCAGCAGATATCCGCCCACCATCGATCTGGCATTGCGATCCACCGCCATGTGATAGGGCAATTCTACCAGCAACTGATGGCGCCCCTGGTACCAGCGCCCCTTGCCCAGCTCAGATGAGAGGAATCTGCCGTAACGCGCAATCACGTCCCAGGTCTGCACCTGACTGCGTGTTTCTCCGAAGTATCTGTGGGTGATACCGTAGCCGGTCAACAGTGCATATTCATTTTCGTTAGATGCTACCGGATGCTGTTCAGCGGCCATGGCAGGCAGCGCCTGGCTGCAGCAGATCAGGATAAGCGTTAATACGACAAGCCGTTGTAGTTTCATAAGAGGGTTCTCCACAATTACCATTTCTGTTTCATCTCAAATGCCAGTATCTCCGGCAGATGCCGCAGAAATGTGGCCACACTGTGCGGTGATTTCCAGATCATCTTCGTGTATCCCCAATGGATGTGAGAACGGTGATAGAAGCTGCGGATAAAACTGTTGTAAAGTTCTTCCAGCTTTTCTTTGGTCATGCCGTGGGGGATGAATACAAAATTGAGGCAGTTCATCAAGGACCAGTTTTCGTCGAACTCGCCATGTTCGCGGATGGTCTTGTAGACCGGCGCACCCGGAAAGGGGGTGAACTTGGTAACATTGATCTCGTCCAGCGGCAATGACAGGGCGTAGTCGATTGTGCGGCGGATGGTCTGCTCGTTCTCGCCCGGCAGACCAATCATGAACAGCCCTTTGACGCGCAGGCCGGCATCCCTGACCATTTTAAGTTTCCGGCCAACTTCATCCAGGGCAAAGAATTTGCGGTGTCTTTTAATCAGTTCCGGATCACCGGATTCAATGCCAAAATTGACCTGCCAGCAACCGGACTGTTTCAACAACTGCAGCAGTTCCGCATCCACATGTTCCAGCCGGGCGATACAGTTATAGGTCATTTTTAGCCCCCTGGCCGCCTTGATCTCGCAGAACCGCGCCACACGCTTGCGGTCAAAGGTGAACAGGTCATCATAGAAAAAGACATGGCGGATGCCATAGTCCCGGTTGAGCATGGCCATGTGTTCCACAATGTATTCTGGGGAGTTGAAGCGGAAACCGCTGGCGAATACGGAGCGGTCGCAGTAGCTGCACGAATATGGGCAGCCACGGCTGGAGATGAGGCTAGTGTTGGGTGCCTTGGGATAGCTGAACAACGGCAGGTTGTAATGTCTCGGAAAATTGGGCAGCAGGTGATAGGCCGGAAACGGCAGTTCGTCCAGATCCCTGATCAGTTCGCGTTTGCCGGTAAAAAAAGCCTTGCCGCCTACCCGGCAGGCCACCCCGGGAATCTGCTCCACCTTGCGGAATCCGGCTTGCACCAGTTCCAGCATGGTGTTCTCTCCCTCTCCGATCACCAGGTAATCAATTGCCGGGAAGGAGTCCAGCAGCGCAGCCCCGATGGTGCAGGCATGGGCACCGCCGAATACGGTGAAGATATCCGGTCGACGCTGTTTGATCAGCTCTGCGATCCGGTTACCCTCCAGAAAGGATGAGGTGGTGCAGGAAAAACCAACCACATCGGGCGCCATGGCAATGACCTTGTCCGCCAGTTCTTCCGAGGTAAGCGGATAGCCGTAACAGTCAATGATTTCAACACAAACACCATGCTTTTCCAGCACAGCGGCAATGGTCATCATGCCCAGCGGCGGCATAAGATTGAAAACCGCGCTGATATCCTTCTGATCTCCCAACCAGTTACTACCGTGGGGGTGGACAAAAACAACCTTCATCAAGATTACCTGACCTGTTCATAGGGTTTCCTGAGTTACAGGATTGACGAGCATCATTCTTACCCAATTATTGCCAATCTTTCCAGCCAAATAAAATCAGCCTAATTCTTCGTATCGTTTGACATTAAAGGCAGCATTCAGTAACGTATGAAAAAAAATTAAGCAGGAGGAAATATGAAGAAGATTATATGGATGTTCATGCTGTCACTGACCATGTTTTCCAACGCCTTTGCAGATTCGGAAACCCTTCCCAAACCTGAAGTCATGGACGAGGAGAAGATATTTATCACAACCAGCCTTTCCCGGTATAACACTGTAGTGGTGCGCGACTTTTCCACCACCGGTGCGGAGTACATGAATCTGGATGACGAGGAGAAAAAGATCGTCAATGAAATCAAACCTACTATCGTGAAAAATATGACCGAAAGCATCGTAAACCACCTCAAGAAGGAAGGCAAATTTGCCAATGTATACGCCAACAGGGCCGCCCGCGGCAATGCCATCATCGTCAAGGGCAAATTCACCAGATTCAACGGAGGTGTCGGTGCTGCCAAGTTTTTCCTGGGCTTCATGTCACCCAAAAGTGGAAAGACCAACATTGCCATCTCGGGAGAGTTGATCGATGCCAAAAGCGGTAAGGTACTGGCATCGTTTGTTGATATCAGATCCGGCGGCGAAGGCGGCAGTCTGGGCAGGATCAGGGGCGTCATGCCGGTTCAGGCCACCGACGAGGGCGAGGTGATCGCCGAGTTCATTACCAAGCTGGCAAAATAGTTCTGAACAAGTCGATCTTAAAGCAAAAGGCCTGATAGTATTGAGCTATCAGGCCTTTTGATCTTTCCTGCCGCAACGGACAATCCTTCAGCTTTTCCAGCCTTTTGAACCGCGCCCGATGGCGACCGGCCCGGTGCGCACCAGTTCTTTCAATCCCAGCGGACGCAATAGTTCCAACACGGCATCGATCTTCTGCGGGCTGCCTGTAGCCTCGATGGTGTATGACCGTGGAGTCACGTCAACAATCTTGGCCCGGAAGATATCAACGATCCTCAGCACTTCAGCCCGGCTGTCATCCTCAGCCGAGACCTTGATCAGTGCCATTTCCCGCTCTACACAACTGCCATCAGTAAAATCAATCACCTTGATCGTATCAATCAGTTTGTTGAGCTGTTTGGTGATCTGTTCCAGAATTTTTTCATCTCCGCTGGACACGATAGTTACGCGAGAGATGCCCTCTTCGTTGGTTGGTGCCGCATTTATGGAGTCAATATTGAATCCGCGGGCAGAAAACAGGGCCACAACCCTGGAAAGCACTCCAAATTCATTTTCCACCAGCACAGATATCGTATGTTTCATGAGCGTTAAACTCCCGTCATCTGGTAAATTGACATGGTTGCTGCCTGGTCTTGCAGCCAGTCACTAGGCATTGAAGATCATCTCGTTCAGCGATGCACCGGCCGGCACCATCGGCAACACCTTTTCCTCCCGGGCAACCTTGAACTCCATGATCACCGGCCCTTTTTCACTAAATCCCTTCCTGATCACTTCTTCGACCTCATCAGGTTTGGAGGCAACAAAACCTTTGGCGCCATATGCTTCGGCCAGTTTGACATAATCTATCGGCAGCTCAAGACAGGTCTGGGAATAATTCTTGTCAAAGAACATTTCCTGCCACTGACGCACCATGCCGAGAAAGTTGTTGTTCAAAATCACCAGTTTGACCGGCAGACGGTTTTGAACCAACGTGGCCATTTCCTGGATGTTCATCTGCACACCACCATCACCACAAATGGCTATCACTTGCCGATCGGGAAAGGCAACCTGGGCACCCATGGCAGCCGGTAGACCGAAACCCATCGTGCCCAAGCCTCCTGATGTCAGCAGCGTTCGTGGCTGTCTAAATTTGAAAAACTGGGCCGTCCACATCTGGTTCTGTCCCACATCAGTGGAGATAATGGCGTCCTCATCAGACAAATCGCGTAATATTTCAATCACAAACTGCGGCTTGATGACTGTGCTGCTCTGAACATACTCAAAGGGGTGTCTGGTCTTCCAGTCTAATATTTCATCGTGCCATGGCTTCAAACTTTCAGCAAACCTGCTGCACCTGTCCGCCTGCTTTTCACACTGCCGGATCATTTTGTGCAGGACATCCTTGACATCACCGACGATCGGCAGGTCAACCCGCACATTCTTTTTGATCGACGTGGGATCAACGTCCATGTGGATGATCTTGGCATGGGGCGCAAATGTCGATATCTTGGCCGTAACACGATCATCAAACCTGGCACCGACTGCTATGATCAGATCACTATGGGTCATGGCCATATTGGCACAATAAGCGCCATGCATGCCCAGCATGCCCAGCGCAAGTGGTTCATCACCCGGAAAAGAACTTAACCCCATCAGGGTGGTGGTCACCGGCAGTGTTAACATACGGGCCAGTTCGCGCAGCTCATCACTTGCGTTGCTGAGTACCACGCCGCCGCCCACATACAATACCGGTTTGTGTGCATCCAAAATCAGGTTGACAGCCTTTTCCACCTGTCTGGGATGACCGCTGAAAGTCGGTTTGTAGCCACGGATATCAACGGTTTCCGGATAAACAAACTCCGTCTGTGCAATTTGCACATCTTTGGGCAGATCGATCAGCACCGGACCCGGCCTACCGCTTCTGGCGATATAAAAAGCCTTTTTTACCGTGGCTGCGATTTCTTCCACATCCCTGACCAGATAGCTGTGTTTGGTACAGGTACGGGTCATACCGATGATGTCAACCTCTTGAAAGGCATCGTTGCCGATCAGCGCTGTAGGTACCTGTCCGGTAATGATCACCATCGGCACTGAATCCATGTACGCCGTGGCAATACCGGTAATGGTATTGGTGGCGCCAGGCCCAGAAGTGGCGATAGCTACTCCTACCTTACCGCTGACACGTGCATAGCCGTCTGCTGCATGGGTACCGCCCTGTTCATGTCTGGGAAGTATGTGTTTGATCCCGCTACAGTGGAAAAGTTCGTCGTATATGTTTATCACTGTACCCCCGGGATAGCCGAAAACAGTGTCCACACCTTCCTGTTTCAGGCACTCCAGCAGTATGCGCGCCCCATTCATCTTCATGCAATTACCTCTTCACTGGATCAGTTTAATAAAATGGACGACTACCGGACTCAGAAGTTGTTAGGGTTACCCCTGACTACATTAAGAATGACATATTTAAGATCGCCGTTCATATCGATCAGTTTGCGCTGCTGGGTGGTGTTATCAAAATAGACCTTGTAGCAGCCGCCAGACACAGCGGCATCCCAGTTGTTGGTGCATATGCGGCCATCATCGGTAACATTCCAGTTGCCCTTCAGAACACCACCATAGGAACCACGGCCAATCACGGTGCCAGAGGCATCCCAGTAAAAGGTTTCGCCTGAGGCAGCACTCACCGTATTGCCCTGAAACACTTCTCGCACTTCTTTGGCCGAGAGCAGCAACGAGTTTGCATCCTGCAGACCCTGTTCCACCGTGGCGCAGCCAGAAAGCATTAATACGATTGCAGCAGACGAAAGCAGTTTCCTCATGACATCCTCCTTTATTTGTTCATAGTTCAAAAAGTCCAAGGCTCTTTGTTGTAACTGCAAACGCCAAACCTTGAAATTCTACGGTGCTAGTCTGCTGTTGTAACAGCACCAGTATCGGCAGATGTAACCACCTTGGCATATCTTGCCAGCCAGCCTGTTCTGATTTTTGGTGCCGGGGCACTCCAACGGGCTTTTCTGGCAGCAATTGTATCAGCATCAACCAGCAGTTCAAGTTTACGACCCGGAATATCCAGGGATATGCGATCACCCTCCTCCACAAGCGCAATCGGCCCACCACTGGCTGCTTCGGGAGATATGTGGCCAATACAGGGACCTCTGGTTCCGCCGGAGAACCTGCCGTCAGTTATCAGAGCCACTGAATCCCCCAGTCCAAGCCCCATCAATGCTGCGGTAGGTGCCAACATCTCACGCATACCTGGTCCCCCTTTGGGACCCTCGTAACGGATGACCACCACATCGCCAGCTACAATCCGTCCACCCATCAACGCGGCCATAGCCAGTTCCTCGGAGTCAAAACAACGGGCGACACCTTCAAATCGCATCATTTTTTCAGAGACACCGGACTGTTTGACCACCGCTCCTCCCGGAGCCAGATTTCCCCGTAATATGGCAATTCCACCTTCCTTTTTTACCGGGTTACTCAGCGGGCGAATGACATCATCATCCACATTTTCCACGGACGCTGCCAATTGCCTGGTGGTAAGCCCAAACAGCGTTGGCACATCCTTGATCTTGTCGCCCAGTTGTTTAAAAACACCGCTTACCCCGCCTGCCACATCCAGATCCTCCATGAAATGATCACCAGCCGGATTCATGGATGCCAGTTGAGGCGTATCCTTGGCAAGTAGGTCGAATGTTTCCAGCGGCAGTTCAACACCGGCTTCGTTCGCTATTGCCAGCAGATGCAAAACTGTATTGGAAGACCCCCCCAGGGCCAGATCAACACGGATGGCATTTTCAAAGGCATCGCGGGTCAGTATGCTGCGAGGGGTAATATCATTTTTAACCAGTTCTACAATCTTTTCGCCTGACGCGAATGCAATACGCCGTTTTAGAGCTGATACTGCCAGGGCTGTTCCGCAGCGGGGGAGGCTCATCCCCATTGTCTCAGTCAGGATGGCCATTGTATTGGCAGTGAATAATCCCTGGCACGACCCCATACCGGGACAGGCGTTCTCTTCACACATCTGGAGTTCCTTGTCACTGATCACGCCTGCCTTGTAACGCGCCATTGCCTCGAATGTGTCCGTAACGAATGAATATTTACGTCCGGAAACGCCACGGCCACTCATCATTGGCCCAGCCGTAACAACAATCGCGGGGATATTGAGCCTGGCTGCAGCCATTAACATGCCAGGTGTAATTTTGTCACAGTTTGTCAGTAGTACCAGACCATCCAAACGATGTGCCTCGGCTACAGATTCCACCATATCAGCGATCAGTTCCCTGGTTGGCAGCGAATAATGCATACCTTTGTGACCCATGGCAATACCATCGCACACTCCCGGGATCCCAAAGAAAAATGATTGGCCACCACCGGAATGAACGCCTTTTTCAATAAAACGTTCAAGGTCACGCATGCCAGTATGCCCCGGAATCAGGTCGCTGAAACTTGTGGCAATACCGATAAATGGTTT
>DAONZY010000076.1:8910-11317 GCA_035407085.1 Deltaproteobacteria bacterium
TTATCCATCTGGCTCTGGGGAACTCCTGTTGACTTCATCAAAGCACGGTGAGGTGTCCGTTCAAACCCTACTCTAGTTTCGTCACTTCTCATTTAATTAGCTCCTTAGCAATTTGGCTAAAATTCAAAACCAATACAAAAGGCCAAGGCCAAACGACAGCCTCAGCCCGGATTATCCAGCAGGACACTCCACAAGATTCTTCCGTGAATGCCATCTATTACATTAAGTTTGAAATAATATCACCGTAAACAACAGACCGTCAATGTCATTGTTAACGTATCACACGTTGTTTTATAATTCGGGGATTGCGCTGGTACTGTCAGCACCAGTTCCTATATAGTCTTGACAAAATGGTAAAACCAATTAAAAATGCAACAGTTTACTTTTGATAATGCCCAATGTGGCAGTACATCGGAAGTCACTCAGCCGTCGTCAGAATAGTATGTTAGTGATAGCACCATCCACGGTGCAACAAAAGGGGAATCGGAATGGATATTAATGTGAAGATCAAGCGAATTGGGAAAATTGCTCTTATTGCTGCCGCATCAGATGCAGCCGAAGAAGAGGCCATCAAGGCCCTCGTCAACGGAGCGGATAACGACCAGAAGATTGCAGTTACCTTTGTGTCAGGACTGACAGGGGACATCAAGAAGAACTTCATAAAATCACTGATCGGATGTGCCATTCAGAATGAGCTGATCGAGAAGAAGGATACGCAGATTCATTCAATCGTACACGCCGGGCTTGACGCACTACGCGGTATTATTACTGATCTGGGCACAGACATCAGCCTGAAGATGAAAGTTGCCATTGTCAGGGATAAAAGCTGGGTCGCTGTAGCACTTTATGGTGATTCTGCATACAGCGCTTATACTAACCACGAAAGGGCTGCCCTAGGTTTGATGCATATTGGATAAATTCGCGGCCAGTCAACATTTTCACAAAAACCGTACGATAGTAATTATGCAAACAATAGACAGAGATTATTCTTCAGAAAACAAATGATTGCCTCCATAATATGCAAACCTTTACCCGTCAGAGCGTACAGCATATCTTGAAAATATAGTACGCAATTACACATGCTGTAACAGTATTCATAAGTGCCCCAACCACAACCCAGCGCCAAAGGGATCTTCCCGAAGATCCCCCAAATGCCAGCGCATTTACAGGCGTGGCAATCGGACTCATGAATGCACAGGTGCAGGACAATGTGACAACAAGCAGCATCTTCACCGGATCATAGCCGCTGGTTTTAGAAAGTGGCAGTAAAATCAGAAAAAGAGACAGTTGAACGACCGTATTGCTGAATATTTCTGTGGTGAATGTAGTTATTAACGCAATTATCAACAATAAGCCCAACAGAGGCAATGCATCTGGTATCAGCATGACCAGTTTTCCGGAAAGCCACGTCTCAATATTAAGAACATACATACCTGCCCCGACGACTATCACAATAACCAGCAGTTCCAACCCCCTGGTGGGAAGACCACTGACCAGATCACGCAGCACAAGCATGGCTGATAACGTCTGTGGACGGGGACTAAACAGATAAACTGCAAACCCAACCGTTACGACGCCAGATGCAATTGTAATCCCGTTACGACAATCGGGTAGTTCAGTCATCAGATACGACAGTACGCATGATGACAATAGATACACCAAGGTAAGATACACTGCCCTGCGCTGCCAAACATGTTCTGTTGCTTCTGGCGCAAACGGCATCCTGATCTGCGCAGAATTCTCTCTCCATGTTTGAAATCCGAGACAAAGCACCCCCCAGGCAACGAACACCAAGATTATCACCAATGGTATTCCTGCGATCAGCCAGTGAATGTATGTAAGTTGGTCAACTCCAGCGACATTGTTGGCTTTTAGGTATCCAATCAAAACCAGATTTGACGGTGTTCCTGTGACCGAACCCATACCACCAATATTTGAGCCATATATAACGGCAAGTGTCAGGATAGTTGGCAACCTATGATTGCCATTGTCTCGAAAGGCACGACTCAGCAACTCAAGAACCGGGAGCAGGGTTAATACAGTTATGGCGTTGGGAATAAAGATGGATATGACAGCAGATGTAGTAACCAGATAAAACAAAGTTTTGCTAAGAGTGTTATGGCGTTCGCCCAGCATCAAATGCACGATTTTTTGCGGTAGGCGGGTTTTAATAAGAATGCGGGACACCAGAAAGCCGCTGACAGTAAAAAACAATATCTGTAACTGTTCCACGCATTCTCCGTCTGCAGACAATAATAATGTCCAAAACAGCCAAGATTTCTATAAGCGCTGTCTGTATAACATCGCACACCGTTTGCGTCAACGTATACAATACGCAAAATCAATCGTTCAAAACGCAATAGCCCCGTCAATCACAAGGATTGACGGGGCTATTGAATTAATTCCC
>DAONZY010000077.1:0-11245 GCA_035407085.1 Deltaproteobacteria bacterium
TGTCTCTGCCGCTGGTGGTGTTGGCACTTCAGTTGGGGGTGCTGGTGGTGGAGGCGGCTGAAAACAGCGGTTCACTGATAACCGCCCAGTTTGCCCTGGAGCATGGCCGTGACGTATTTGCCGTGCCGGGCAATATCTGCTTTGCCACCAGTCGGGGCAGTAACCGGCTGATCAAGCAGGGTGCCAAGCTGGTCGACTGTGTGGAGGACATCCTGGAGGAACTGCCGGGATGCCGGGACTGTTCCGCTACGGAAAAAAACGGAGCAGGCAGGGGCAATTTCGGGCTCACACCCAGAGAGGCCGGCATCTATGAGTTATTGGCCCAGGCCCCCTTGCATGTGGATGATCTGATCATCCAATCTGAATTGACAGCCGCTGAGGTTTCCTCTATGTTACTTCACCTTGAACTGAAAGGGGCTGTTACCGCGCTTCCCGGCGGCCATTACATGGTCAGTCAATAGCCCAGGCTTCTCAACTTGAATCTGTGACGCCTTCATGCCTTCATTGTTCCGAAAGGCCTCAGCCTCAAGCAAAAACCATCAACCAAGTATCTAACTTAAAATAAGGACTGCATATATGTCGCATAATCTTGTTATTGTCGAATCGCCTGCCAAGGCAAAGACAATCGAAAAGTTTCTCGGACCCGACTACCGGGTGCTGGCCTCCTTCGGGCATGTGCGGGCGCTCCCCAGCAAGCAGGGCTCGGTGGATATCGATCAGGATTTCGAGCCGAAATACCAGGTGCTTCCGGAGAGCAAAAAGCATATCGACGCCATCAAGAAGGCGCTCAAGGGGGCTGACCGACTGCTGCTGGCGACTGACCCCGACCGCGAAGGGGAGGCCATTTCCTGGCACCTGCTGGCTGCGCTTGGCCTGGACAAGAAAAAGCCGGGCGTTGAGATTCAGCGGGTTGTCTTTCATGAAATCACCAAAGACGCCATTGTCCATGCTGTCAAAAACCCGCGCACGATTGCCGCGGAACTGGTTGACGCCCAGCAGGCCCGTTCCGTGCTGGATTATCTGGTCGGCTTCAATCTGTCCCCCTTTCTCTGGAAGAAGATCCGCTACGGACTTTCGGCCGGTCGTGTCCAGTCGGTGGCCCTGCGGCTGATCTGTGAGCGTGAGAAGGAGATTCAGGCTTTTACGGAACAGGAATACTGGACGATTGCCGCCCGGCTGGGGGTAGCCCCCGGTCAGGAGTTCAAGGCCGGTCTGTTTGAGATCGGCGGCAAAAAGCTGGGCAAGTTCGACATCCCCTCCGGGCAGGTCGCCGACGGGGTGAAAACAGCCATGCTGTCCGGCAGTTACCGTGTGGGGAAGATTACCAAAACCGAAAAGAAGCGTAATCCCTCCCCGCCTTTCACCACCTCGACCCTTCAGCAGGAGGCTTCCCGCAAGCTGGGTTTTTCGGCCAAAAAGACCATGTCCACGGCCCAGAAACTCTACGAGGGGATTGACATCGGCGAGGGGGGTACGGTTGGTTTGATCACCTACATGCGTACCGACAGCGTCAACCTCTCCAGCCAGGCGCTCAAGGAGGCCCATGACGTGATTGCGGCCGCCTATGGCGCCCAGTATGCACTGGCCAAACCCCGGCTGTTCCGCACCAAAACCAAGAATGCCCAGGAGGCCCACGAGGCGATCCGGCCGACCTACATCTCCAAGACCCCGGCTGAAATGAAACGGTTCCTGACTCCCGATCTGTTCAGGCTGTACGAGTTGATCTGGAAACGTACCGTGGCATGCCAGATGGCGGAGGCGCTGCTCGATCAGACCTCGGTTGATATTGTTGCCGAACTGGCCGAAGCCGTCGGCTCCGGGGCATTTGCCGGGGCGAAGCGCTGTGGATTGCGCGCCACCGGCACGGTGATCCGCTTTCCCGGATTCATGAAGCTCTATATCGAAGGCCTGGATGACCAGGATGAGGAAAAAGAGGGGCTACTGCCGGCCCTGGATGAAGGTGCAGCACTCAAGCTGCATGAGCTCCTGCCGGAACAGCACTTCACCCAGCCGCCGCCCCGCTATACCGAGGCCACGCTGGTCAAGACCCTGGAGGAGTATGGCATCGGACGCCCCTCTACCTATGCCTCGATCATGAATACCCTGCTGGAACGCAAGTATGCCCGTCTGGACAAGAAACGCTTCTTTCCGGAAGATGTGGGCATGGTGGTTAATGATCTGCTGACCGCCCATTTCTCCCGTTATGTGGACTACAACTTCACTGCCGGGCTGGAAGAGGAACTGGACCAGGTCTCCCGCGGCGAGAAGAAGTGGAAGCCGCTGCTGAAGGAGTTCTGGGAACCGTTTATTGACCTGCTTAAACAAAAGGAAGGGGAGGTCCAGAAATCCGATCTGACCACCGAAGCCACCGATGAGAAGTGCCCCGAATGTGGTCAGCTGCTGGTGGTCAAGCTGGGTAAGCGCGGCAAGTTTATTGCCTGCTCCGGTTTCAAGGATGGCTGCAAGTATACCCGCAATATCTCTGGTGATGTGGCGGCAGACGCCGCCGAGCCGGTGATCTCTGATGAAAAGTGCGAGAAGTGCGGCGCCCCCATGCTGGTCAAGGACGGGCGCTATGGCAAGTACCTGGCCTGCTCGGCTTATCCGGCCTGCAAGAACATCCAGCCGCTGGTCAAGCCCAGGGGCACCGGTGTGGTCTGTCCGGAATGCAAACAGGGCGAGCTGACCGAAAAGAAGTCCCGCTATGGCAAGATGTTCTATTCCTGCAACCGTTATCCCCAGTGCAAATTTGCCCTGTGGGATCTGCCGGTGGAGCGGGCATGTCCGAAATGCGGCTTCCCGTTGCTGGTCAAGAAGGTTACCAAGCGCGAGGGAGAGTACCTGAAGTGCCCCAAGGAGGGCTGTGATTTCAAGGAAGGCGGCAAGGAGAAGAAGTAGCCTGAACAACGTTTCACGCGGAGCCGCGGAGCATAGATTAGTCTCTTACGACTTAAGTCTTTACAGCAACTAAACAAATCTATTGCTCCGGTGATTAAACATTCAAACCCTGCTGTAGGGGCGGGGCGCCCCCGCCCCGGATTGGGCGAGGCAAGCCTAGCCCCTACCATTCATATGTTTAACCACCGGATCAATAACTTCATAATCGAACACGGATGACACGGATCGAACGGATTTACGCGGATTTCCAGAGCCACTCATATCTTTGGTTTATCCGCCTGGATCCGCATTAATCAGATTTGATCCGCGTTCGATTGTTTTTGACTTTGCTTGTCTGGTTCCGGCCATGCCGGTTTAGGGTGTTTATATGAATTCTTCACTTACCATCATCGGCGCCGGTCTGGCCGGCTGCGAGGCCGCCTGGCAGGCGGCGCAGCGCGGTGTCTCCGTAACCCTGCACGAGATGAAACCGGAGCGGTTCTCGCCGGCCCACCATCTCCCCGGTCTGGCGGAACTGGTCTGTTCCAATTCACTGCGCGGCGATTCCCTGGATAACGCGGTCGGCCTGCTCAAGGAAGAGCTGCGGCGCTGCGGTTCGCTGATCATGCAGGCGGCAGAGGCTACCCGTGTTCCGGCTGGCGGAGCGCTGGCCGTTGACCGCCAGTTGTTCTCCGCCCATGTTACCGAGAAGATCGCCAACCACCCCAACATCTCTCTGCAGTATGGCGAAGTGCTTGCCATACCGCCGGAAGGCATGGTTGTCATCGCCTCCGGTCCATTGACCAGTGACGGCCTGGCCGCCTCCCTGGCCGGCCTGACCGGTGACCGTCTCTATTTCTATGATGCCATTGCCCCGATTGTTGCCGCCGAATCCCTGGATATGGGCAGGATCTTTGCCGCTTCCCGCTATGGCAAGGGGGATGGTGACGACTATCTCAACTGCCCGCTGAACGAAGCGGAGTACCGCGACTTTGTCGCTCAGTTGCTAGCGGGCGAAAAGGTGCCGGCCCGCGACTTCGAGCAGGTGGTGCATTTCGAGGGGTGCATGCCGGTGGAGCATCTGGCGGAGCGCGGCCCGGAGACGCTGCGTTTCGGCCCGATGAAACCGGTGGGGCTGATTGATCCCCGCACAGGGGAAGAACCCCATGCCGTGGTGCAATTGCGCGCCGAGAACCGTGAAAAGAGCATGTACAACCTGGTCGGATTTCAGACCAAACTGACCTGGCCGGAGCAGCGCCGCATCCTGCGCATGATCCCCGGTCTGGAACAGGCCGAGTTCGTCCGGCTCGGCTCCATGCACCGCAATACCTTCATCAACTCACCGCAACTGCTGCTGCCTACCCAGCAGCTGAAACAAGACCAGCGCATCCTGTTTGCCGGCCAGATTACCGGCGTGGAGGGCTATGTGGAATCGGCAGCCAGCGGCCTTTTGGCCGGGATTGCCGCTGCCCGGATAAAGGTGGGCCAGCCGGTGTGCGTTCCCCCGCCGGAGACCGCCCTGGGGGCCCTGATGGCCCACATCACCAATGCCGATGTCCGCCATTTTCAGCCGATGAACGTCAATTATGGCCTGTTTCCCGAATTGACGGGGCGCGTGAAGAAGAAGGAGCGCCGCAGCCGCCTGGCCGAGCGGGCTTTGCAGGCCCTGGATGGGTGGATGCAGAGACTGGCTTAACCCCACCTGTCCTCCCCTTACCTAAGGGGAGGGACCTGCTAAGCTGACGTTGCTGTTTTTGCTCCCCCTCTTAAGTTAAGAGGGGGCGGGGGGAGTTATGAGCTTCCAGAAAAATGATCATGTGTTACTGGAAAGGCGTCGTATTCTACGCAGAAATCAGACCGAAGCAGAAAAAATGTTTTGGTCAAAAGTACGTAACAAACAATTTTTGGGATTGAAATTTTTCAGGCAGTATAGCTTTGGCGCATACATACTTGACTTTTTCTGTCCAGCAGCTGCGCTGGCCGTAGAGTTGGATGGTGGGCAGCACAATTGTGAGGATGTGATTGCGTATGATGCTGTACGGTCAGAATATCTAAAGGCCAGTGGCATCAGGGTAGTCAGATTTTGGAACAATGATGTTCTTACCAATATAGATGGTGTGTTTGCAGCTTTGGAAAGAGAGCTGATGGCTTAACCCCACCTGTCCTCCCCTTATCTAAGGGGAGGGACCTGCTGAGAGATTGTTGTGGCCTTGCTCCCCCTCTTGGGTCAAGAGGGGGGCGGGGGGAGTTATGATGCGCTACACGACGTTGTTATGAATATAAAAGCCAGTGATCCGCTAAAGAGAATTGAAGAACAGTTGCGCAAGTGCGTCAAGTGCGGGGCCTGCCGTGCCAGTTGCCCGGCCTTCGCCGTGTACGGGCGTGAAACCGCCGTGGCCCGCGGCAAGGTGGCCCTGGCCCGGCACATGGCCGAGGATGACCTGGCCTGTGACGAGCATCTGCGCCAGGCCATGTCGCGCTGCCTTTTGTGCGGCAGCTGTGTGGAGAAGTGCCCCAATGATGTGCCGACCGATGAGATCATCATTGCCGCCCGCGCCTCCCTGGCCCGGCGGCTGGGACTGACCAGCTTCCATGCCGTGGTGGGGCAGGTGATCCGCCGGCCCCTGTTGATGCGGCTGGGCGCCCTGATGGCGTCGCTGTTTGCGCCGCTGCTGTTTAGAAAGGTGCCGGCCACATCCGGTTTGCGGCTGCGTTTTCCGATGCCCTTCGTCGGAGGTCGCCGTTTTGTGCCGGCAATTGCTGCCAGGCCGTTCATCGGCAGATTTCCAGAGGTGATCCCTGGCCAGCCTGGCCGTCCGACAGTGGTATTTTTTGTCGGCTGCATGGCCAACTTCGTTTATACCGGCGTGGCCGAGGCCGCCGTGGCCCTGCTGCGGCATGCCGGCTGCACGGTGATTATCCCGCAAGGCCAGCAGTGCTGCGGCTTGCCGTCCATGTCAGGCGGCGACCTGGCTACGGTCTGTGATTTGGCGGAGCGAAATCTGCAAGAGCTGGAACGTCATCAGGCCGATTATGTTATGACCGCCTGCGCCACCTGCGGCGGCGCACTGCACCGGCTCTATCCCCGGGTGGTGGGCAAGTGCAGGCCTGAATTGCAGCCCCGGCTGGAGGCGCTGGCGGCAAAGACCGTTGATGCCTGCCAGCTGCTGGAAAACCTGGGGCTGGAGCTGCCCGGTGACTTTGGCGGTGAAGAGCTGCGTGTTACCTGTCATGATCCCTGTCACTTGCGAACCCGGGGCCTGACCGCGCCGCCACGCAACCTGATGCAGCGCGCCAACGGCCTGGAATTTGTGGAAATGGCGCATGCCGATCAGTGCTGCGGTATGGGCGGCACCTTCAATGTCTATCACTACGACGCTTCCCTGGCGATCAATCAGACCAAGAGCAGCGCCATCATCGCCAGCGGCGCGCAGGTTGTGGCGACCGGCTGTCCCGGCTGCATGCTGCAGTTGTCCGACGGTCTCAAACAGCATGGCTCATCCGTAAGGGTCATGCATACGCTGGAGCTTTTGGCAGCCAGGCTGGGCAAGGGGCTGAAATAGTCAGCAAGCCCGGCAGCAACAGAATCTTGCCTGAAAACAGGCTGGCTGACTAGCACTAAAATGTGTATATTGGCGCAATTACAATATGTTGCGAATCGCCAGGCGCCTGGCTGCGGTGATAACTGTTTTTTATCAATTAAAACCTGATTGACATTCGCTACACTTATCCATAAAATGCGCAAATCGTCTATGAAGTATGTTTTTTTAATCCACCCCAAGGAGCAGAAAAATGAGTATTTCTGAAAAGAAACAAAAGTGGACAGAAACTGCTGTAGCCAAGACCCTGGCCCGCTCACCCGAGCGCTATGCCGAATTCCGCACAACCTCCGGTATTGAAGTAGAGCGTTGCTTCACTCCGGCAGAGTATGCCGGTTACGACGAGAAACTGGGCTTCCCTGGCCAGTTCCCCTTCACCCGCGGTGTGCAGCCGACCATGTATCGCGGCCAGTTCTGGACCATGCGCCAGTATGCCGGTTTCGGTACTGCTGCCGAGTCCAATGAGCGCTACAAGTATCTGCTGGCTCAGGGCACATCCGGTCTGTCCGTTGCATTCGACCTGCCGACCCAGATGGGTTATGACTCCGATGCAGCCATGGCGCAGGGCGAAGTTGGCAAGGTTGGTGTTGCCATCGACTCTCTGGCTGACATGGAAATCCTCTTCAACAGCATTCCGCTGGACAAGGTTTCCACATCCATGACCTGTAATTCAACAGCAGCCATCCTGCTTTGTATGTACATCGCAGTTGCTGAAAAGAACGGCGTGTCCGCCGACAAGATCTCCGGTACCATCCAGAACGACATCCTCAAGGAGTACATGGCTCGCGGCACATACATCTTCCCGCCTAAGCCTTCGATGAGGATCATCACTGACATCTTTGCATACTGCAAAGACTGCGTACCCAAATGGAATACCATCTCCATCTCCGGTTACCACATCCGTGAGGCCGGTTCTTCCGCAGTGCAGGAAGTTGCCTTCACAATCGCTGACGGTATCGCCTATGTTGAAGCCGCCATCAAGGCCGGTCTGGACGTAGACGCATTCGCTCCGCGTCTGGCTTTCTTCTTCAACTCACACAACAACCTGTTGGAAGAGGTTGCCAAGTTCCGCGCTGCCCGCCGCATCTGGGGCAAGGTGATGAAAGAGCGTTTCGGTGCCAAGGAAGCAAAATCACAGTCCCTGCGTTTCCACACCCAGACTGCCGGTTGTACGCTGACTGCGCAGCAGGTTGACAACAACATCGTTCGCGTTGCCCTTCAGAACCTGGCAGCCGTGCTGGGCGGTACACAGTCCCTGCACACCAACTCACGCGACGAAGCTCTGGCGCTGCCGACCGAACAGTCCGTGCGCGTCGCTCTGCGTACACAGCAGATCATCGCATACGAATCCGGCGTTGCAGACAGCGTCGATCCGCTGGGCGGCTCTTTCTACATCGAGTCCATGACCGATCAGATCGAAAAGGCAGCTCTCGAATACATCAAGAAAATTGACGAAATGGGCGGCGCTGTCGAGGCGATCTCCAGGGGCTTCCAGCAGAAGGAAATCCAGGATTCTGCCTATGCCTACCAGAAGTCGATTGAAAAAGGCGAAACCATCATCGTCGGCGTCAACAAATTCCAGATCGAGGAGCCGCCTCCAACCGGTCTGCTCAAGATCAAGGAAGAGGTTGAAATTGCCCAGAAGAAATCTCTGGCTGCAATGAAAGCCGGTCGTGACAACGCTGCTGTCCAGGCTGCCCTGGCCAAGCTCGAAGTTGCTGCCAAAGGCACCGACAACCTGCTGCCGGTTATCCTCGAGGCAGTCAAGGTTTATGCAACCCTTGGTGAAATCTCCGACGTCTTCAGGGGCGTGTTCGGCAAACACCAGGAAACAGTTGTACTGTAATTTGTGACTGAATAGGCCCCGGAGGCAAAGTCTCCGGGGCCTGATTTTTATGTAAAGGAGATATCACATGCTGAAGAAAATCAACCATGTTGGCATTGCCGTTAAATCACTCGATGAAGCGATTCCTTTCTATCGCGACATGCTCAAGATGCATTTCCATGGCACAGAAGAAGTGGCTGAGCAAAAGGTGCGCGTGGCCATGTTCCAGGTAGGCGAAACCAAGATCGAACTGCTTGAGCCGACCTCTCCCGACAGCCCGATCGCCAAGGCTCTGGAGAAGAGCGAAGGCGCTCCGCTGGTGCATCATCTCGCTTACGGCGTGGATGACTGCGCAGCCACGATTGCTGCTCTCAAGGCTGCTGGTGCACGTATGGTCGATGAGGCCCCGCGCAACGGCGCCCACGGCACCAAGATTGCTTTTGTGCATCCCAAGTCCAGCGGTGGCATCCTGACCGAACTGTGCCAGGATGGCGATCACCACTAGGCTGTAACCTGTTGTAAAAGCAAAAGGATTGCCTCTGCGGCAGTCGCCGGCTATTTTGGTGAAAAAATGCAATTTTAATTTGAATTGTGATTTTATCTTGACAATTGCTTGAATAATTGTATAAATCACACAACTTAGAAACAGTGGCGGCTGTAAAGCACCGTAAAACCTGCTGCAAAGGTGGATCGGCTGCTGGAAGGCTGGCTTAGGTGCAACACCCAGTATTTTTGTTTGATAGTTGAAAGGCTGTGGCTCGGGCGAAATTATCTGGCTCGGCGTGTCTGGTTTTTTGGCGGAGAAGGTCGGCATAACTTGAAACCTGAAAGGTGGTGAGTGGCGATCCTGATACCAGCCGTAAGCTATGTCTTTAAGCAGCAAGTAAAAGCATCAACATAAAAAATGAAGGAGGCACACATGAAGTTGAACAAAAAGATTATGGTAGCAGCAGCAGCCGGCGCTCTGGCCGTTGCAGCAGCAGTACCCGCCATGGCGATTGAGAATGAGTTCCATGGTAGCATCATGTTCAGGTCGTTCCTGTCCAATATGGATGCAACGAACGCACCAACAATTTACACCCCTGGGACTTCAACTGGGTGGGATAAGAGCCGTAAGACAAATAACTACACTGAACAGCGTACCCGTTTAAGCTACATTGGCAAGGCCAGTGACGATCTCAAATTGGTAACCCAGTTTGAAATTGACACTGTGTGGGGTAATACTTCCAAGACTAAAGCCAATGGTGGTGGTGGTATTGATACGGATTCGGTCAATATCGAAGTTAGGCACGCCTATCTGGATTTTAATCTTGGCAAAAGCGTAAACGCTAAGATCGGTCAGCAGTCTTACAAAGATACCATCAAGGGTCTCTATGTGGATGCCGACCTGCCGATGGCCTATGTAACAGTTAAGGCCGGTAAAGCATACAAGTTGGGTTTGGGTTATAGCCGGTTTAATGATGCAGGCCTAGGTGCTACTACAGGAAATACGAAATATAACGGTAGGTTAAATGCAGATCTCTATGTGATCGATAACACCATGACTTTTGGCAAGAACGCCAAGGCAACCCTGTCATACTATTTGAATGTGGATAATTCCAAACCTGGTCTTGAGAAAAAGGTGCATACTTTTGGTCTCGGTGGCTCAGCCAAGTTCGGCAAGTTGACCGTGGATGGTTTTGCTGCCATGCAGGCTGGTACCCATCGTGGTGGCACCAATGGTGCGTCTGAAAACTATCATGGTTGGGCAGCCAATGCCGTGGCCAAGATGCCGGTTGGCCCTGGCACAATGAAGATCGGTGGTCTGTTTGTGTCCGGCGATAACAATGGCGCCAATGGCAACAATCATGACAATGGCTGGCAGACCCTTAGCTCCAATAACGAAGCTGCTATTCAGAACACCTACAATGACGGTTCAATGATGATCCTTACCCGCAACACCAATCTTGGTGGTACCAACACAAATGTGTTTATTCGTAAGCCAGTTACAAATATTGCTTTGGCCCATGTGGGTTATAACGCCAAGGTAACCGAGAAACTGTCCGCCATGGCCAATGTTGGTATGGCTTGGGCACCGGCATCTGAGTCACCAGTTGTTGGCCAGTATTCAAACTCGGGTGACTTTATGGGTACAGAAATCAACATGATGACCAAGTACCAGCTCTACAAAAACCTTGATGTCAGATTCCAGGCTGCTTATGTGTTCCTTGGCTCTTACTACAAAAACCTGGCGTCAAGATCAGTTGGTGGAGCTATAACCAAAAATGTTGGTGATATGGCTGATCCGTATACCGCCAGTTTGGGTATCCGTTACGCTTTCTAATTGTTGTTTGAATCATCTGAAGGGCGGGAGAAATCCCGCCCTTTTTTTTTGACTTGGGCCAGGCTTTTTGCGATAATCCCGCAGGAACTTCGTCAACAAGCTGAAAAGCATTCACCACAGAGAACAATGAGGATTCATGAAGCCCCCTCTTAAGTTAAGAGGGGGTTGGGGGGAGTTATGATAGGCAGTCTAACCCCTCCCAGCCTCCCCTTACATTAAGGGGAGGGGCAACAGCCAGCTTTTTAAAAGAGAAGATTAGATTTTCTCAGTGTTCTCTGTGGTGAGTGTTTTTTGTAATAGTTTATAAACCGTATTGATACCTGGAGGGATGATGAAACGAATCTTGATGATGTTGTCCGCACTGCTGGTGCTGCTGATTTCCGCCACGGCCTTTGCTGCGCCGGTGCGGGTGTTTGTATCCGACATGAGCGCCATTGGCGTGCAGAACAAGGCAGAAACCAAAACCATGCTGCAGGCGCTCTTGGCGGCGCGCCTGAACAGTGACAAGGTTATGTCGGTCGGCGCTGCTGCAGAGGCTGACGCCATCATCACCGGCAACTACATTGTGATCGGCAAGGTCTACAGCATGGATGCCATGGCCCGCACCAGCGGCGGCAAGAC
>DAONZY010000078.1:0-10542 GCA_035407085.1 Deltaproteobacteria bacterium
AGGTTCGCCGCAAGCTGGCCAGCTACGGAGAGGCCAAGCTTCAAATATTTGACAGGTGGTTTGCGGCGTTTGGAAGCTCAATTTCAGGGGATTAGCGGGTTTTCATATGGAAACCCCGGATGAGACACTGTGGACCGGAGTGGTGAAAGGGGATGGCATGGCTTCTTTTTCAGGGGTGTTTAAGGCGTCTCTCTGCCAGATATTTCTGCTGTTTTTCACACTAATGCCAAATCCGGCAGTTGCTGGAGCAGATAATTATCATCATCTGGTCCTGCTTGGCGATCCGCATCTGCCTGGAAAACATATTGAGCGCAAACATGAGGTGATAGATACGATTAACACTTGGGACGATGTCAGCCTTGTTGTGGCCCTGGGGGATGCTACCGAAGCCTTGGGAAACGCCGATGAGTATACGGCTGCTTCAGCGTTTTTAAAAAGACTGTCCAAGCCGCTTTGCGTGATTGCCGGGAACCATGACTTCTATTATGAAGACCAGCTTTATCCGAGTGGCAAAAAAATCAAGGCATCCATTGAAACACGAGCGCTCAAGCTGGAGAGGTTTCGCACGTCCTTTGGTCTGAACAGCATTTATTACAGTAAACAGTCTGGCAGATACCGGCTTGTATTTCTCAGCACAGATTCCGGCGACAGCCTTGCATCGCTCTCGGACAAACAGTTCTCATGGCTGGAGGGCGAATTGAAAACCTTCCGCAATACTCCAACCGTCATATTCTTCCATGCGCCATTGGATGGCACGCTCGCCAGCTACAATAGCAAGGTCAACACCAGATCATTCACGGCCCAGCCGGCTGACCGGATCGATAAGCTGCTGTCGTCCAATCCGCAGGTATTTCTGTGGATATCCGGCCATACCCATACCCCACCCAGGGAACCGAGTTTTGCATCGGCGGTCAATCTCTACAAAGGTCACGTTACCAACATACACAATACCGATATGAATCGGGAGACCATCTGGACCAATTCGCTGTTTCTTTATCAAGACAGGGTTGTTGTCAGGACATACAACCACAGAAAGAAAAGCTGGGTAAAAGGGCTGGAGCGGGTGATTGTCCTGCCGGATCTGTCCCAAAATGAAAAAAGCCCGCCGAGGTCGGCGGGCCGTTAGTGTTATCAGAATTCGTTGGGCATGGCCTTGAGCTGTGCGGCAGTAAAAACCGGACCATCCTTGCAGACATAGACATTGCCAACATTGCAGTGGCCGCATTTGCCCAGACCGCACTTCATGCGGTTTTCCAGGGTGGTATAGACCTGTTCATCACTGAAGCCCAGTTTTTCCAGCACAGGCAGGGTAAACTTGATCATGATCGGGGGGCCGCAGACCAGCGCCACCGTATTTTCGTGTGACGGCCCCGTCTCTTCCAGAATCGTGGGCACAAACCCGACCCTGCCGTCCCACTCCGGGCCGTTGCCGCCCGGATCCACCGTCTTGACCAGATTCACGTCCGTACGTCCCTGCCACTCATCCAGTTCGCGTTTATAGACCAGATCGGCTTCGGAACGGGCGCCGTACACAATGGTGATTTCGCCGAACTGATCGCGCTGATCCAGGCAGTTCCAGATCAGCGTCCTCAAGGGGGGCAGAGCGATGCCGCCTGCCACAAAGACCAGGTTTTTGCCGTAGAACTGTTCGATCGGGTAGGAATTCCCGTAGGGGCCGCGTACGGCCATTGTATCGCCCGTTTCCAGGCGGCGCAGCGCTTCGGTAACACGCCCGACCCCGCGGAAGGTGCATTCGATATAGCCCTTGCGGGTTGGTGAAGAGGCGATGCAGAAGGTCGATTCGCCGGCTCCGAAGACGGAATATTCGGCGAACTGTCCGGCCCGGAAGGTAAAGTTTTCACGCACCCGGTCGTCCTGAAAGACCAGCCTGAAGGTCCGCACGTCCGGCGTCTCGTCAATGATGGATTCAATCGTTACAAGGTTGGGCAGATAGATGTTCTGGCTTTGGTCGCACATATTTAATTGGGGACCGGGGACTGGGGACCGGGGACCGGTAAAGTCAAAAGCTTTTACCGTTCCCTGATCCCCAATCCCTGATTCCTAGCTCCTTTGGCTGATGTCTTCTACGATGGCGGCGATGTCGATACCGACCGGGCAGATGCGGATGCATCTGCCGCAACCGGTGCAGAGTGTCTGGCCGAATTTGTCGTCGTAGTACTTGAATTTGTGCATGATCCGGTTGCGGTAGCGTTTGGGCTGCAGGTCACGCGGGTTATGGCCGGATGCGTGCAGGGTGAACTTGCCGAAACCGCAGGCGTCCCAACTTTTACGCCGCCGCCCCTGTTTTTCCGTGCCTTCGTCCACGATGTCGAAGCAGTGGCAGGCGGGACAGACAAAGGCACAGGCACCGCAGCCGACGCATCTGGTGGCGATCTCGTCCCAGAGCGGATCCTCAAAGTGATGATCTAGCCAGGACTTGACCTGTTTCAGGTCGATGTTCCCTGGTGAAGGTGTGGCAAAAGGAACCGTTTCCGCATGGTCCGCTGCGGTAAACAGGTCGCCATGTGCGGCGACGAGGCGCTCGCCTTTTTCGCTGCAAATCTGGCAGGCATATCCGCCTGATTTCAGCGGGGTCAGGAACAGGTCGCTGCCTGTGCTGCTGTCCGGTGCCAGTCCCACGGCGGTGCAGAAACAGGCATCATCCGCTGTAGTGCAGCCCAGGCCTATGACGGTTGTCTTGCGGCGTCTTTCCAGAAAAAAGGCGTCGTTGTAATCCCAGGTAAAAACGGCATCCAGCACGGGGACAGCCGCCGCATCGCAGGGGCGCACCCCCACCAGTACGGTTTCAGCAAAACGAGCCGGGTCGACATCCCCAACCGTGACCTGCTGCCCATGCTTTTCATAGCTCAGAATATCCTCACAGACCGGGAAAAAGGTCTCTTTGGCGGAACGGCGCGGCAGCCTGGAAAGATCGATTTGGCTGGCATCACGGATCGGCCCGTACAGCAGGGTGCCGGTCTCTACGCGGGGGGCGATAACACGTGTGCCGGTGGAGATCAGCCGATCCAGCAGGGCCTTCAGATTTTGTTCGGAGATATGTTTTTGCATTTTTGTCTCATTGTCAGGGACAACCCGTACGGCTGCCCTTTTGCCGGGCGACCGCATGGAAGCGCCCCTTGCGTTATTTTATAAACGACTGGTCGTCCTTCTCAAGATAGGAATTCAGCGGTCCCTTCTCCTGTGGCTCGAAGCCGGCTTCGTAATCGTACAGCTCCTTCAACTCCCTGGCCATCTTGCGGTTCAGTAGATTAAGCGGGATGTCCATTGGGCAGACCCGCTCGCATTCAGCGCAGCCTGCGCAGCGTCCCGACAGGTGGATGGCACGGATGATGTGCCAGGCCAGGTTGCCGGCCGGGCGCGGTGTGGTTTCCACCATCTGCGGCCGGTTGCGGTCGCACATGCACTGTTCGCAGTAACAGAACGGACAAACCTGGCGGCAGGCGTAACAGCGGATACATTTGGAAAACTGTGCCTTCCAGAAGCTCCAACGCTCAGCTGGGGTCATGGCTTCCAGGCGGGCTATTTCGGCGGCATAGCGTGACGGGCCGCGGGGCGCTGTGACATTGACGACAGGGGTGAAGTCCGCGCCCTGGGGCAGGTTGAATTCACATTCCAGACATTTGGAGGCAACCGTGTCCGTAGTCAATAAAGCGGAGGGATCCGCAACCGAAGACAGCACGCCGGGGCAGGGCAGGCCGATAATGTGGATGTCGGAACGCTGTAGTTGGGATTCGCCGATCAGGCCGGCCAGGGCGCGCATGTCGCAGCTTTTGGCTGTAATGGCGATCCGGCCGGATTTGGGCACTTCCTTTTTGGCCTTGGTCAGGTAGACCGCCAGGTTGTTGACGCAGGCCGGTGAAAAGATCAGTTCGGCGGCCTGATCAGCGCTGGTGATGATTGCCGGTTGGGCAGACCCCTTGCGTCTGGCGGGCAGATAGCCGATCACGGCGGAGACCTCTCCCCCTGCAAGCAGACGGGCTGCCTCACTGCGGATTGCTGCTGTTACGGCGGAATAGGCCGATGTGTCGATGTGGTTGCTCATGGTAACAATGCCCTGTTGATGTCAGATCTGGTCGTAGATTTCCTGAAGCTCGGGGGTGTTGATGGCACCGGACCACTGTTCCTCCAGCGCCAGTTCACGGAATTCCTGCATCGGTCCCAGGCTGCGGACCCGTTCGGTCAGGTCGGTGACCACCTCGACCCATTTGCCGCCTTCGGCTGCGGAGACCCAGGAAAACTGGATCCGTGAGAGATCAACCCCGATAAACTCCAGCAGTTTGCGGAAGGCTGCAAAACGGCGGCGGGCATGGAAGTTGCCGGAGATATAGTGGCAGTCGCCGGGGTGGCAGCCGGAAATCAGCACGCCGTCGGCCCCCTGCTGGAAGGCCTTGAGTATGAAGGCCGGGTCGATGCGGCCGGTGCAGGGGAACTTGAGCACCCGGACGTTGGCCGGATACTGCATCCGGCTGGTGCCGGCCAGGTCGGCCCCGGCATAGGTACACCAGGTGCAGACAAAGGCGATGATCTTTGGTTCGAAGTCGTGCTTTGCTTTTTCAGGATGCATATGAAAACCTTTTTAGCCACAGAGTTCACAGAGAACACCCAACTAATTGAACGAATACACAAAAAGCTTTTGGGGTTAAATCTTTAACGGCTTGTGTTTCAATGCTTTTCTTTTTGAAGTTCTCTGTGCGCTATGTGTCCTCTGTGGCAGATTGTTTGTTTATAGTGCCTCTATCATTGCTACGATCTGTTCATCCGTATACCCTTCCAGCTCGATGGACTTGGAGGGGCAGGTGGCCTGACAGGTGCCGCATCCGCCGCAGACCCCGGGGTTGACATATGCCACCTTCCTGATCAGGTTGCCCTGACGGTCACGGATCTCCTTCTCTTCAATGGCCCCATAGGCGCAGACCTTTTTGCAGGCAAAACAGCCCACACATGTGTTTTCCCGGACCCGTGCCACAATCGGTTCACGTTCCATGGTATCCCGCGCGAAGAGTGTCATCACCTTGGCCGCTGCCGCCGATGCCTGGGAAACGCTTTCCGGTATGTCCTTGGGCCCCTGGCAGGCGCCGGCCAGGAAGATGCCGGCCGTGGCGCACTCCACTGGCCTCAGCTTGGCATGGGCTTCGGAGTAGAAATTGTATTTGTCATAGGAAATCCCCAGCTTCTGGGCCAGCAGGTCTGCACCGGGCTGGGGCATGACCGCTGTTGCCAGCACCACCAGATCCGCCTCAATTTCCACCTGCACACCCACAGCGATGTCGCTGCCCATCACCATCACCTTGTCCCCCTTCTGGTACAGGCGGGAGACCATGCCGCGGATGTAGACCGCTTCCTCGTCCTCTATGGCGCGGCGCCAGAACTCGTCATAGTTCTTGCCCGGCACGCGGGCATCCATGAAGAATACATAGGCCTGGCCGTCATGCATCTTGTGGTGATAGAGCATGCTTTGCTTGGCTGTGTACATGCAGCAGATTTTGGAACAGTAGGAGATGCCCTTTTCCCGCGCCCGCGAACCGACACACTGGATGAAGACCACCTGTTTGGGCTCGCGGCCATCAGATGGGCGCAGGATGCGGCCGCCTGTCGGCCCGGAGGCGGATGCCAGGCGCTCGAAGGTCAGGCCGTCGATTACATCCGGGATGGTGCCGTAACCGAACTCGCCGTAACCGTCATAGGGACTGTTGCCAGGCTTCTTGTCGATACTGTAGAGATCGAATCCGGTTGCAACCACAATGGCGCCGACCGGTTCGATGATCAGCTGGTCCTGCTGGGTGTAGTCAATGGCGCCCGGGCCGCAGACCTTCTGGCAGACCCCGCATTTTCCGGTTTTGAACATGGTGCAGTTTTCACGGTCGATGACCGGCGTATTGGGCACCGCTTGCGGGAATGGAACATATATGGCCGATCGCATGCCCAGGTTCTGGTCGAACTTGTTGGGGATCTTCTTTTGCGGGCACTTGGTTGTGCAAATGCCGCAGCCGGTGCACTTGTCCTCGTCGACGGAGCGTGCCTTCTTGCGGATGGTAACCTGGAAATTGCCGATGTATCCTTCCACCAGCTCGATTTCCGCATAGGTGTAGAGCCGGATATTGGGATGGTTGGCCACGTCGACCATCTTGGGGGTCATGATGCACTGGGAGCAGTCCAGGGTCGGAAAGGTCTCGGACAGCTGGGCCATGTGCCCGCCGATGGACGGCTCGCGCTCGACCAGCACCACCTGGTGTCCCGCGTCGGCGATGTCCAGGGCCGCCTGGATACCGGCAATACCGCCGCCGATGATCAGGGAACGTTTGGTGACCGGGACGGTGATGGTTGGCAGGGCCCGGTTCTGCTTGACCCGCTCCACCATCATGGCCACAATTCCGGATGCCTTGGCCGTGGCCTCTTCCCGGTCTTCATGCACCCAGGAACAGTGCTCGCGGATGTTGGCCATTTCGCACAGAAACGGATTGATTCCGGCTGATTCAACCGCCTTGCGGAAGGTCTTTTCGTGCATGCGCGGTGAACAGGCAGCCACCACCACATGGGAAAGTCGCTGTTCGCGGATGGTGTTTTTGAGCAGGGTCTGGCCCGGGTCCGAGCACATATACTTGTAGTCTGTAGCAAAGGCCACGCCGGATATTCTGGCCGCTTCGGCGGCGACCCTTTCGACGTCAACGGTTCTGGATATGTTTTCGCCGCAGTGGCAGATGAATACGCCTATTCTTGACATGCTAGATTAACCCCTTGGATTTCAGCAGCGGCCGCGGATCGACCATCTGGGAGTCGAGCCCCAGCTTTTCTGCCGGCAGCCCGGCCGCCAGACCCAGCAACTGGGTGATGTAGAGCACGGGCAGTCTATAGCTGGTGCGGTGTTTGTTCTCGATCTCTTCCTGGCGAATGTCCAGATTGCCATGGCAGAGCGGGCAGCCGACCATGATGCAATCCGCCCCGGCGGCCCGGGCTGATTCCAGAATGGCATTGGTCAGCTGAATAACCACAGCAGGGCGCGACAGTGTGAAGTTGGCGCCGCAGCATTCCATGCGGTGGGTCCATTGTACGGTTTCCGCTCCTGCCGTATGCAGCAGGTCTTCCATGATGGTTGGCGCTTCGCAGTCGTCCAGCTTGGGAACTTCAGGCGGGCGTGTCAGCAGGCAACCGTAGTAGCAGGCAACCTTGAGTCCCTGCAGCGGCTTTTTCACTGCTTTTGCAAGTTGCTTGAGCCCAAAATCGCGGGCGAGAATATCCAGGATGTGTTTGACATCGCCGGACAGGGTGACCGGGGCGTCGATAGCCTTTTCCACCTGGCGACGTTTGGTTTCATTTTTGCTCAGGATGTGGTGGGTAAATTTCATGCGTGAAAAGCAGGACGCGCAGGCGACGGCCATCTCCGGCGCCACCTTTTCGGCCATATCAATGTTCTTGGCACACAGCGACAGTGACAGCAGTTCATCCACATTATGGGCAGGCGTGGCGCCGCAGCAGAACCAGTCCGGAATCTCCTGCAAACCGATGTTGAGAGCATCGAACAGCGCGCGGGTGGACAGGTCGTACTCGTTGGCAGATGCGTGCAGCGAACAGCCGGGATAATAGGCATAATTCAGTTTACGTTTAGCAGTCATTGCGCTTCACCGTTTTTGCGCATCTGCTCGATGCGCTGGAAGATTCTGTCGATCTCGGCGATGTTCCGGTTTGTCTGGTGGAATACCTTCAGTTTACCCTTGGAGAACAACTTGGGACCCAGCATCATGTCTTTAAGAAACTGTCCGGACTTGACATTGAAAACTGCTGCCAGACGCATTTCATACTGCCTCCCGTAGCTGCGGATGTTTTCCAGGAAAAGGCGGTTGGCCAGCTGGACATAGCTTTCCTTGGAAGGCCCGTTCTGGTCCCAGGACAGCTTTCGCAGGGCATCCATGATTGCTGCCAGGTCGACCTTGTTGGGGCAGCGGGTGGAGCATGTCTCGCATGAGACGCAGTACCAGATTGACCGGCCTGCCAGGATGCGCTGCCACTGTCCCAGTTGCAGCAGTCTCACGATCCGGTTGGGCGGATGTTCCATGAAGGTTGCCATCGGGCATCCGGCCGAACACTTGCCGCATTGGAAACAGCGCCTGACCGAGGTGCCGGACAGCTCTTCCACCTTGCGTACAAAATCCACATCCATGGTTTTGGATGAAAGAACCATTTTCTTTTTTTTCATGCGTACTTTCCTCAGTTGAAACCGGCTTCCAGAATGCTGTAAACCCTGAAAGCCCGTTGTCCCAGTTGCCAGGCCCTGTTTTCCGGGCAAGGAAGGTGGACTTAGCATGGTGCGTGCCAATTACAGGCTGCCATTTGCAACAAAACAGTGCTGACCGCCAACAGGTGCTTGATTAGCCAACGGCTTTTGCATCTGCGTTTGTGTGCATGAGACGTTTTGATCAGGCCGTATGGGATTGTTTTGGAGTTGCTGATATGCGTGGCGTGTATTTAATTGACACGAATGTATAACACAATGGCAGTGTGGGAACAAGTTGATTATTTGTAATATCGAGGTGTCCGCAGCATGGCTGCACGCCTGTTTAAGCGCGAAGATCGGACTTTTCGCGCCAGAAGGCGACCCTTGCCTGCCATGTGGAGGCAGGCTTAAGGGTGCTTCAAAATGGTTGCTTTTTGGAGGTTAATACACTAAATTCAATCGCTCGTCGCATCAATTCCTGCCAGGCGGATCCCATTGCAGCAGAACAAAACTACAATTGAACAGTTGCGCCAGAAAATAGACAGCATCGACGACCGGATCGTGTCTCTTTTGAATGAACGTGCCCAGGTGGTGCTGGAGGTCGGGCGTCTGAAGAGCGGCAGCAACATGGAATTTCATGTGCCCGGCCGGGAGCGCCAGATCTACGAACGCCTGCTGGGTGCCAACTCCGGCCCGTTTCCCAATGATGCGCTGCGTTCGATCTATCGTGAAGTTATTTCGGCCTGCCTTGCGCTTGAGTCGCCCATGAAGGTCGCTTTCCTGGGGCCCAAGGCCACCTTCAGCCATTTGGCCACCATGCAGCAGTTCGGTCTTTCAGCTGAACTGGTGGCGATGAAATCCATACCGGCCGTGTTTGAAGAGGTGGAAAAGGGCAAGGCGCTCTATGGGGTGGTACCGGTGGAAAACTCCACCGAGGGGGTCATATCCCATACGCTGGACATGTTTGTGGACAGCAGTCTGCAGATTACCGCCGAAATCCTGCTGGAGGTGCATCACGACCTGCTTTCACGCACCGGCAGGATGGAGGATGTCAGGAAGGTGTATTCCCATGCCCAGCCGATTGCCCAGTGTCGCAACTGGCTGGAAGGCCACCTGCCTGGCGTGCCTCTGGTGGATGTGGCCTCCACGGCAGTTGCCGCCCAGATCGCCAGTGAGGATTACACCGCCGCTGCCATAGCCAGTGAACTGGCCGCATCGCTTTACGATCTCAAGGTCGTCAGGAGCAGGATCGAGGATCAGGTCAATAATTTTACCCGCTTCCTGGTGATCAGCCGCAAGGCGTGCGAGCGTTCGGGCAATGACAAGACCTCGGTACTCTTCTCGGTCAAGGATGAACCGGGTATACTCTGCCGCATGCTGGAGCCGTTTGCCAAGCGCGGCATCAACCTCTCCAAGATCGAGTCCCGTCCATTCAAGCAGAAAGCCTGGGAGTACATCTTCTTTCTGGACCTGTTCGGTCATCTCTCCGATCCGGATGTGGGCGAGGCCCTGGAAGAGCTCAAGACCTGCTGCCAGTTTCTGAAAATCCTCGGCTCATATCCGCGGTCGATGTAGGTGCCCGGCATGTCATTTTATATTGAGAGGCTGGCTGTAGTCGGCGTGGGTCTGATCGGTGGTTCGTTTGCCCGGGCCTTGCGCGAAGCGGGAGTAGTGGGGAGTATCGTCGGTATTGGCCGCTCCATGGCTAATCTGGAACAGGCGCTTGCCCTGGGCATTATTGACGAGGTCAGTCAGAACCCGGCAGAAGGTGTTGCGGGTGCGGATATGGTTTTTGTTTCTGTTCCGGTTTGCTCCGTGATCCCGACCATTCGGCAGATGGCGGGCAGTCTGGGCAGGGGCTGTGTCGTAACGGACGGCGGCAGTGTCAAGGCCGAGATTGTCAGCCAGTGCGAGGCACTGATGCCGGAGGGATGCCATTTCGTGGGGGGACACCCCATTGCCGGGACTGAACATTCCGGGGCTGCCGCCTCCTTTGCCACACTTTATCAGGGGCGACGTTGCATCATCACACCCACGGTCAGAACTGATCAGGATGCCCTGGATAAGGTCACCCAGGCCTGGTGCCTGACCGGAGCAGAGGTCTGCCTGATGGAGGCCGGCCGCCATGATCGCATCTTCGCCGAGATCTCCCATCTGCCCCATGCCGTGGCCTATGCGCTGGTGCATGCGGTCGGCAGCGCTGACGTGGAAGGGGAAAATGTACTTTCCTATACAGCGGGTGGATTCAGGGATTTTACCCGTATTGCTTCATCTGATCCTGTCATGTGGCGAGATATTGCCCTGATGAACCG
>DAONZY010000079.1:0-10151 GCA_035407085.1 Deltaproteobacteria bacterium
CTTGAACAAGAAATTTACATCATTTCTGTGTCCAAGAAAACCGGGGCCGCTATAGATGGAACAGAATAGATATGCACTTGTGTTTAATAGTAAGGACCAGAACAGGGCATGGCTCCACATGTCAAGACCGGACAGGCCAAATAGAGCTGTTGGTTTTAGCAAGCCTATGCCTAATGGGCCGGTCGATAGTAAACCGGAGGGTAACCAGTTGGACATGCACAGCGAAGGCAGAAGCAAAGTGTAAATCCAGATTGCAAAGCCGAATAGTAAGCCAGATAGTGCTCCGGTAAAGTTGCCATGGCGCCAGAAAAGCGCACCAAACATGGCAGGCAGAAACTGGCATGTGGCGGCAAAGGATATCATACCCATTTCTGCCAGCGATAAGACGTCTCCAGCAATTTGAAAGTAGAAGTATCCCAGCATAATTGTAATTATGATTGCGGCTCTTTTTAGGTTAATCAGCAAGAGCGGGAACCAGTTTCTGGGTTTCAGCTTGACAATTAAAGGCATGAAGATGTGGTTCAGCATCATTGTGGAAATAGCGATTGATTCGACAATCACCATGCCTGCAGCAGCAGAAAGACCTCCCAGAAATGCAATGATTGCAAAGCAGCCATGCCCTGTCTTTTGTGGAATGTTGATAATGAAGAAGTCAGCTCCATCCGTGCTGCCGGTAATAATTGCTCCCCCCAATGCAATTGGCAGTACAAAAATGCTGATCAGAAATAGGTATAATGGAAACAGCCACATAGAAGTTGCTATGTGGCGTTCGTCAGAATTTTCAATTACCATTACATGAAACTGCCTGGGCAGCATCATGAAAGCACCCATGGACATTATCAACATGGAAAACGGGTGAACTGTGTCAGGTGATCTGTCAGCAGATGAAAGGGAAAACAGTCTGGCGAAATCTGCGGGATACATACTGGCAAATTTGGAAAAGAGATCTCCGGGACCATCGAACAGATGGAACGATATCAGTATGCCAATAATAAATACGACGAGTAGTTTAAGCAGTGATTCAAATGCAACCGCTGCAACCATGCCTTCGTGGCGTTCTGAAGAAGAGAGTTTTCTTGCTCCGAAGATAATGCTGAATACTGCTATGATCAAGGTCAGAAAGAAACCCGTCGGTATTCGCAGTTCTGCTTCCCCTCCAGAGAAGAATATGTTGTGTGGGTTGAGGCCACTAATGATGTAAAAACTTGTAGACACCGCCTTGATCTGCACGGCAATGTATGGCATGCAGCCAACAAGTATCACGAGGGTCGTCAGTGAGCCGAGCCAGAGTGATTTACCGTAACGCAGACTGATAAAGTCGGCAATTGATGTGACATTATGTTCCTTACAGATTCTGATAACGTGTTTAAGGACTAGAAACCAGCTGGTGGCTACCAGAGTGGGGCCAATGTAGATCATGGCGAAATCTATGCCGCTTGTAGCAGCTTTGCCTACACTGCCATAAAAAGTCCATGCAGTGCAGTAGACTGCTACTGATAGCGTGTAGATATAGGGCGAGTTTACAATGCTGCGGCCAGATTCCTTGCGGATATGTGCGTACCAAGCAACAAGGAAAATTACCAGGATATAAAAGCTTGTGATTATGGCTGACCGCCAAAGATCGCTGTTCAAGATAGGGTCCCTGCTATGTCAATGTTTTTGGTGACTGATAAATCTTGAAAGGAGAAAGATTAAAAAGATGTGAATTGCCCAAGCGGAATAAAGATAGACGAACAGCGGTGGTATCCCGCCTTCGTGGACTGATTTGTCGAAAATAGTAATGAAGGGGGGATTGTAGGCCACGATTCCGAGAATAAATACAATCACCCACAGTTCATATGTGTTGAAGCCTTTGACAGATCTAAATAATTTCTGTTGATTCATGGCGACATGCTTTCATAGACCTGATTTGCCATCTCTTCAGGTGTTCTCGATGCATTAACCCTGATGACGTGCTCTTCTTCATCAGTAGGGATCTCAAATATGGATTGTTGAATGTTCAATATGGACTCAGTGCCATCACTCACATGTGACCCCGACATGGCTCGCTCAGTAAGTCTGCGTCTATTTTCTGTGTCATTGCATAGAAGATGGATAATCCAGAAGGCAGCCTCCAGTTTTTTGGCAATGGAACGGAACAGCACTCTTTGTTTGCGGTCTCCAAATGACGCATCAATGATTACCGGGCGATCAGACCTGAGCTCTTTTTGGGCATATTGGGCCAATGCAGAATAGGTTTTTCTGGTAGCAGTATTTGTATACAGACCTTGTCCAAATGAGTTTGCTGCTGACGACTGGGGGGTGATTCCAGCCAGATGTTTACGTGTCATGTCGGAGTTGAATACGTTAATGCCCAGTTCAAAGGATAGCTGATCTGCAAGTGTGCTTTTTCCGCATCCAGTCAGTCCACATGTGATCAGCAGGAATGTATTAAGCCGCCTTCGTTCGATGTAGCCGCGCGCCAGTCTGAAATATTTCCTTGCCCTGATATTAGCCCTTTCTTTCTCATCCACATCCATGCCGTTTTCAAAAGCTTTTAGACTTTCCACTTTGCCTCGCACGAAAGCTCGATAGACCTTATAAAAGTCGAGCAGTTGGAGCATCTGGTGGTCTCCGGATGTTTCAAGATAGGTGTTTGCAACCACTTCTGACATGTCGCGGTGTCCATGGTAGTCAAGATCCATCAATAGGAATGCAATGTCTGAGGCAGTATCGCAGCATCGGAATCGTTCATTGAACTCGATGCAATCGAAGATGTAGATTCTGCCATCGGTCATACAGATGTTTTCCAGGTGTATGTCGCCATCGCATTCACGTATGTGTCCTTCGGCAATGCGTTGTTGGAAAAGATTATGGTTGCTGGCAACAAAGTTTGTTACCCATTTCTGAATAAACTGTCGCTCTAGCGAGGGCAATGTGCTGTCGGCAAAGGCTTCGGATTGTTCAAAATTCTCAGCCCAGTTGAACATGATCCTGTCCGGTTCGCCATAAGCAGATATTGCTGGAGATGTCAGTGTCGTGTTGTGAAACCGGGCGATAATATGTGCAATTTCCCGCATGTCATCATTGCTAACTATCCCGGAGTCAAGCAGATGGTTCATCATTCTGTCGCGTGGGAGTCTCTTCATCTGTACAGCATAGTCTATTACCGGACCATCACCGTTTATGGTGGCAACACCATCGACCTTGTTGATCTCTACTACGCGCTCATAAACGTCAGGGCAAAGCCTTTGATTCAGTCTGACCTCCTCGTTACAGTAAAAACGCCTGCGATCAATGGTGGAAAAATTAAGAAAACCATAATCAACCGGTTTTTTGACTTTGTATGCCTTGCTGTCAGTCAGGAATATCCAGGAAACATGGGTTTGAACCAATTCAACGTTGTTAGTGGGATCTGGATACGCATCTGGCTTCATAAGATATTTAAGGTGGTTTTTAATCATAAATGCACTCTCTTTTTTGAAGAGTATCATTACAAATGCAGGTCCGCAACTTGGCGACCTATACTATTCTCCGTGTCTCGTTGGCATGTTATAAACGTTTGACGATGAGGGGTATTCATGGTAATAATTCTAATATTTTATGTGACAGGACATTATGATAATGCGCTTGACCTGCCTTTCATTATTGCTGCTGACCTCTCTGCTTGCGTCCTGTGCCCACTTTGGAGACCACGACAGTTCTGTTGCTGCTCCAACAGGTCATCAACAGGGGCATTCCCGCTCGCTTTACCTTTACTCGAGGGCCCGCCTGGCCAGCCTGGATGGCGATTTCACCTCTGCCACCCAAATGCTTGCAGAAGCCATAGCAGCTGATCCCAATTCATCCTTTCTGCATTCTGCCATGGGCGAAGCCAAGTTGAAAACTGGCCAGGTACAGGAAGCACTGGAATACATCAACAGGGCGATTAAGCTTGATCCGACGCAACGTGATCCTTATGTTTTGGCTGGCGTGCTGATGTCTACTTCGGGACGGGACAGGCAGGCGGTTGATTATCTCAAGAAGGCTGTCAGTCTTAACCCGAAGAAGGAAGATGCCTATCTACATCTGGCAGTGTCACTTACTCGTCTTTTTGAATATGAGGAAGCGGTCAACACTCTCAAGGGGCTGATAAAGCTTAATAGCGACTCAGTTCTGGGCTATTACTATCTTGGCCGTACTTATAGCCAGATGAAGCTTTATCGGGACGCAGCAGGCTATTTCAAAAAATCAATTGAACTTAGGCCTGAGTTTGATCAGGCTGCCATTGATATGGCTGCCTCCCATGAGGCCCTGGGCGACTATTCCAAGGCCATTGAGATTTATCAGTCGATTTTGGAGCACGGTGATGTGCGGCCTGCTGTTCTCCAGCGATTAATTCAGCTGCTTATTCAGCAGCGCAGATATGAGGATGCTTTAGAACAGCTTAACAGGGCTGCCGAAACGGGGCTTGGCGGGCAGGAAACCATGCGAAAGATTGGGCTGATCCATCTGGAATTGGAACAGTACGATGAGGCTGTCAAGGTGTTCAGCGGTATCCTTGCCAAAGAGCCTAATGCCCATGCTGCCAGGCTGTACCTGGGTATGGCCTTTGAGGAAAAAGGTCTTCTTGATCGCGCCTACGAGGAGTTTGGTCGGGTGCCGCAAGGTTCGGCGCCTTATGCCGAGGCAGCCAGCCACATGGTTTTTATCCTCAAGGAAAAAGGGCAGGTGGATGCCGCTTTCAAATTCATCAAGGTTGCGATCGCCGCAGATCCCGGACAGTTGGAGTATTATCTGAGTCTGTCCACTCTTCATGAAGGGCAGGGGCAGAACGATTTGGCGCTCAAGGTGTTGCAGGATGTGGAAAACAGGTTTTTGAAGGAATATAAACTTCATTTTCGCCTGGCTGTAATTTTTGACAAGCTTGGCCAAAAACAGGCAGCGATCGACCGCATGAAAATTGTGCTGAGTATAAATCCCAAGGATCCACAAGCGCTCAATTTTCTGGGTTATTCATATGCAGAACTTGGTATAAACCTTGATGAGGCACTGCTGTATATTAAACAGGCTCTCGAACTGAGACCAGGTGATGGCTTCTTTCTTGATAGTCTTGGCTGGGTTTATTTCAAGATGAAAAAGTATGACCTGGCCTTGCGATATCTTGAGGAAGCCGCGCGCATTGTTGAAGATGATTCAACCATTATTGAACATCTGGGTGATGTGCATCTTGCCCGGCGTGAGTATAAAAAGGCACTGAAGATGTACAGAAAATCGTCTGAAATTGAGCCGACCCGCAAAGAGTTGCATGAAAAAATCCGTAAGCTCCGCCAGGAACACGGGGAACGATGATCCGATTCCACAGGTCAAGTCTGCTGTCAGTTATGCTTGGTTGCATATTGCTGTTTTCATGCGGTCAGCCGATTCCGCCAGTAGTCGTCTCTCGTGATAAGGCAACCAAGCCGGCTCAGGGAGACTCTGTTATCGAGGGCACAATCGGTGAGGCATCTACCCTGATTCCCCTGCTTGCGTCCGATTCTGCATCCCATGCCGTTGCTGGTCATATTTATAACGGTCTTGTAAAATATGATAAGGATTACCGCATTGTAGGTGACTTGGCCGAAAGTTTTCATGTGTCGCCCGATGGTCTGCTGATAACCTTCCATCTTCGTAGGGGTGTCAAGTGGCATGACGGCAAGTCGTTCAATGCCCGTGATGTTCTCTATACCTACCGTATTGTTGTTGATCCCAAAACTCCCACCGCTTATGCAGAAGGCTTCAAGCAGGTAAAAAGCATATCTGCCCCGGATGATTATACGATTAAGGTCGGTTATGCACGGCCATTTGCCCCTGCGCTGGCCTCATGGGCAATGAGTATTCTCCCTTCACATCTGCTGGAAGGTCAGGATATAACCCAAAGCCCTTTATCCAGGAGTCCGATCGGTACGGGTCCCTACCGTTTCAAGGAATGGATTGGTGGGCAGAAGTTTGTTCTGGAAGCTAATCCAGATTATTATGAAGGGCGACCATATATCGATCGCTACATCTACCGGATCATACCGGACACATCGACCATGTACATGGAACTGAAGGCCGGAACCATTGATCTGATGGGGCTGACGCCGGTCCAATATGCGCGGCAGACATCTTCCAGCGATTTTAATTCACTCTTTAGCAAGTATCGCTATCCCTCTTCGGCCTATGTTTATCTTGGGTACAATCTTCGTCATCCACTGTTTATGGACAAGCGTGTTCGTCAGGCCATGACTGCTGCCATTGACAAAGACGAGCTGATCAGCGGCGTGTTGTTCGGCATGGGACAGAAGGCCCACGGCCCAATTGTACCGGGGCGTTGGGCCCATAACCCCGGAGTCATGGATATTGCATACAATCCAGGGCATGCCAGAGAATTGCTTGGCCAGGCCGGTTGGCGACAAGTGGATGAGGATGGTATTCTTGTCAAGGATGGCAAACCCTTTTCGTTTACAATTCTTACCAATCAGGGCAACCAGCAGCGGTTGCTGACGGCCCAGATTATCCAGCAGCGTTTGAAGGCCGTTGGTGTAGATGTCAGAATCCGTGTCGTTGAATGGGCCACTTTTTTGAAAGAATTTGTAGATAAGGGTAATTTCGAAGCAGTCATGCTGGCGTGGGGGACCGGACAGGATCCGGATATGTACGATGTCTGGCATTCAAGCAAGATCAAGCCTGGTGAGCTTAACTTTGTTGGTTTTAAAAATGCCGAAGTTGACAAACTGATTGTGGAGGGCCGAAGCACATTTGATCTTGAAAAACGCAAGCGTGCGTATTTCCGGATTCAGGAAATCATGGCTGATGAGCAGCCGTACACTTTCTTGTATGTGCCCGACTCCCTGCCTGTAGTCAGTTCACGCATTCATGGCATACAACCGGCCCCGGCCGGAATCGGTCATAACCAGATCAAGTGGTATGTCCCCCGACATCTGCAAAGATACTGAATGGCTTTGCTGTGATTACTGCCGTGCACGAGAGGAAGTGCCATGCCAGAACAGCAATATGATCTTATTGTTATAGGTGCTGGTCCCGGCGGATATGTGGCGGCCATACGGGCAGCTCAACTGGGCATGAAGGTACTTATCGTTGAAAAACGATCAGTTCCCGGCGGTGTTTGCCTGAACGAGGGGTGCATCCCCAGTAAGGCTCTGCTTGAATCCAGTGAGCATTTTGCCATGGCTGGACGTGATCTGGCCAGACATGGGGTGATTGTGGATGCACCCCGCTTTGATCTTAAGGTGATGATGGAACGCAAGGCTGAAATCGTTGCCGGACTGGCAGCAGGGGTTAGTTTTCTGCTTAAAAAAAATGGCGTAAGCCTTTTACATGGCTCTGCAAGCATTGTTGACCGTAATCAGTATGGTTATTACAGGGTTTCCGTCATGCTCGGCGATGAAAGTTCTGTTGATAGTCCTGTTGAGCAGCGTCAAACAGTTGATAGCGTTCTCTCAATATTCATTGCAAAAAGAATCTTGCTGGCTACCGGCAGTGAAGCAGTGCCACTGCCGGGCATGCCCTTTGACGGTGTGACGGTGGTCTCTGCCAGCGATGCGCTTGGTTTTGCGCAGGTGCCAGAACGCCTGCTGGTTGTGGGGGGTGGATTCATCGGTCTGGAATTGGCTTCCGTGTGGCAACGGTTGGGCGCCAGAGTCACGATTATTGAAGCCGCTCCTCGTGTTTTGCCGGGTGCTGATAGCCAGATATCTGAGATGCTTCTGAGACAACTCCGTAAACAGGGACTCGAGTTCATGCTTGGCGCGTCTGTCCAAGGTGTCTGTAGTACGGATGGTTCAACAAAAGCGCGGGTTATTTATGGTGAGGCACAACAAGAGATGGAGTGTGACCGTCTGCTTGTGGCTGTTGGCAGACGGCCGGCTACTTCCGGATTGGGGCTGGAACAATTCGCAGTTGCCCGCGATGTCGGAGGCAGGTTGCAAGTGGATGCCTATTACCAGACCACTGCCAGTGGTATTTATGCTGTTGGCGATCTGGTGCCTGGGCCGATGCTGGCCCACAAGGCATCGGCTGAGGCGGTAGCTTGTGTTGAACGCATGAGTGGTCAAGCTTCAACAGTTGATTACGATCTGATACCGAGCACTGTTTATACCAATCCGGAAGCGGCATTCATCGGCAAGAGCGAGGAACAGCTGAAAGAAGCCGGAGTTGCATACAGGTGCGGGCGTTTTAATTTTTACTCTTCCGGCAGGGCGCGCTGCATGGGATTGACGGATGGTTTTGTCAAGGTTTTGGCGCATGCGGAAACGGATCAACTGCTGGGTGTACATATTGTTGGTCGCCATGCCTCTGAATTGATTGCAGAGGCGTCCGCACTTATGACTTTCGGTGCGACTGCAAGGGACTTGACAGTTATCTGCCATGCCCATCCCACCTTGTCTGAAGTGTTGAAAGAGGCTGCTCTGAATGCCCATAACGAGGCAATCCATGCATAGGTTTCACCATTAAGCAGTATGGCCAGGTGTCCAGACATCAGGAGGGCTCGTGAAAAGATATCCCAGAAAAACAAAGATCGTAGCAACACTTGGCCCTGCTAGTTCCAGTGCCAGTATGATAAAGAAACTTATTCAAGCTGGTGCTGATGTTTTCCGTCTAAATTTTTCACATGGCGACCATGAACAGAAAAAAAGGCTGATCGAACATATTCGCCAGATATCGGATCAGGCCGGTCGACAAATCGGTATCCTGGCTGACCTGCAGGGGCCTAAAATACGTACGGGTAAAATGTCTGGCGACTCTATGATGCTTGACAGGGGGCAGGATGCTGTGATCACCACTGATGATGTCATTGGGGCTGATGGTGTTATACCAACAAACTATCGCATGCTTCCCAATGATGTGGTGCCGGGTTCCAGGGTGTTGCTGGATGACGGGCTGATCGAGCTCAAGGTGATTTCAGTCGAAGGTACGCGTATTCACTGTCATGTGATCAATGGTGGTGTACTTAAAAACAACAAAGGTATTAATTTGCCAGGCGTGAATGTTTCGGCACCGTCACTCACGGAGAAGGATTTGCTGGATCTTGATTTCGCGCTTGAAGCAGGTGTTGATTTTGTTGCCCTGTCATTTGTGCGTACGGCCAGAGATATTGAAGAGGTCAAACGTGCTATTTATATGAAAGGCAAATGTACGCATGTGGTTGCCAAGATTGAGAAACCTGAAGCGTTACTCAATTTTAAGGAAATTCTGAAGGTAGCGGATGGGGTCATGGTGGCGCGTGGTGACCTTGGGGTCGAGGTGGATGCGGAAAAAGTACCATTATATCAGAAAAAAATTATCAAGGCCTGTAACCAGGCTGGTAAACCGGTTATTACAGCAACACAGATGCTTGAGTCAATGATCAATAACCCTAGACCTACGCGGGCCGAAACATCTGATGTGGCCAATGCCATAATTGACGGTACTGATGCCATTATGTTGTCGGCAGAAACCGCTGCCGGCTCATACCCGATTGAGGCTGTAAGAACCATGGCAAATATTGCCTGCGACGTTGAGCAAGCAGATGTCATTCATACAAACATCAGTGTTGATGCGTCTATATCTGGTATTGCCCAAGCGGTCGCAGAATCGGCATACAGGGCCGCAGAATCCTTGAATGCCAAGGCTATTGCTGTTTTTACACAATCTGGAAGCTCTGCGGCCTTGATTTCCATGTACAGGCCTCAAATTCCGGTTATTGCATTTACTTCTTCCCGTGAAACACAGCGCAGGCTTTCGATTAACTGGGGAGTTTCAGCAGTAAACAAAACAATCACGACTGATCTAGAGCAGGCTGTTCAGAATGTTGAGGAGAGGTTATTGAAGTCCGGTTATCGTAGAGGTGACATCATTATTTTCATGATGGGGCTGCCGCTTGATGCAAAAGGTTCGACAAACATAATGCGCGTTCACAAACTTGGTACAGGGCGATTTTTCGAAATATACTGAAGATCAGGCAGTTGTATTTAATTTTGACTTATGTGTTTTTTTGCAATTGACATTCCTTTTGGTAGTGTGATAAAAACTCAATTCCTTTTGAGACACAGATTTCCTGCCTCCAAAGAAAAAAGTCGCAAAAAACATATTGACATTATTTTTTAGATTTTGTATATTGTTCGTCTGTTTGATCTTGGTCTTTGAAAACCGAATAGCAGAAGTAGAGATTG
>DAONZY010000080.1:0-10002 GCA_035407085.1 Deltaproteobacteria bacterium
CGTTGTGATCCCGGGGTGAGTAGTCAAACAGGGCCTCTATTCCGATCGCCTTGGTGAAATTATAACCCAGCCGCGCGCCGACCAGCAGATTGGTCTTGAAGCTGGTGCTGGGGATGCCGTTGGCCGTATAGCCGCCAATTACCGGGCTGATGGAGAAGGCGCCCTGCTGGTTACCGGCAAACGCGAAGCTGGAAATAGCCAGCACAGAACCTGTCAAACATATGGTCAGTTGTTTTTTCATAGTTCCCTCCTTGGTTTTATTACAAAACTGCATTAGTATAGCACCCGGTTTCATGAAGCGCAACAAACCAGATTATTTTAGTCTCATCTGCCACTGTCGAACAGGCAGCCAGACGCACATTTATACATACAACATACAACACAGGAGGCAGCATGCGTTTTCCTGAATACAGAGCCAGAAGAATCCGCGGCAGCCTGGCCTTCCGACAGATGGTCAGGGAGACATCCCTGTCGGCCAGCAACCTGATCTACCCCATGTTCTCAGCCTTCGGGAGCAACATTCGCAAAGAGATCAGCTCCATGCCCGGCATCTATCAGCAGTCGATCGAGCATGTTGTTGCAGAGGCGCAGGAAGTGCACGAACTGGGTATTCCGGCAGTGCTATTGTTCGGCATCCCGCAGTTCAAGGATCCGGTCGGCAGTGACGCCTATGCTGACAACGGCATCATCCAGCAGACCGTGCGTGCCATCAAGCAGGCGGTTCCAGATCTGGCAGTGATTACGGATGTCTGCCTGTGCGAGTACACAGACCATGGCCACTGCGGTGTGATTATGGATGGTGATGTGGATAATGATCAGACTTTGGAACTGCTGGCCAAGGAGGCCGTGTCACATGTCGGGGCGGGGGCCGACATGGTTGCCCCATCGGACATGATGGACGGCAGGGTGGCGGCCATCCGCCAGGCGCTGGACACTGCGGGTCATACGCAAACGCCAATCATGAGCTATGCGGTCAAATATGCCTCCGCATATTATGGCCCGTTCAGGGAGGCGGCGGAATCGGCGCCCCAGTTTGGCGACAGACGCAGCTACCAGATGGATCCGGCCAACCGGCTGGAGGCACAGCGCGAGGCATTCGCAGATATTGAAGAGGGTGCCGACATCATCATGGTCAAGCCCGGCCTGCCATACCTGGATGTGCTGCGCGATCTGCGCGAAAGCTGCACACTGCCACTGGCTGTCTACAATGTGTCGGGAGAATACAGCATGGTCAAGGCCGCTGCCGCCAAGGGCTGGATCGACGAGCAGCGGATCGTGATGGAAACCATGACTGGCTTCCGCAGGGCAGGCGCCAGCATCATCATCAGCTATCACGCCAAGGATGTGGCCCGCTGGCTGTCCCAATGCTGACTATTGTCCGCTGCGCTCCGCCATTTCACGTTTGTGCTTGCGGATAGCCCCTTCCTCCTTGCCCTTGAAGACAGAAGGGTCTCTTTGCGGCATGCTCGGCAGGGAGGGTAATGAATCCGTCCATCCTTTTCTGCTGTCGGCCGGCGATGAAACGGCTGGTTCTGCCGAGCTGTTCGGGGATGCCACGGGTTTAGGCTTGTGCGAGGCTACGACCTTTTTTTTCATCGGCACCTTGCGTCGCGGCTTGCAGTTACTTCCCCTAAAGGTGCGTCTCATATCAATCTCTTCCGGATTGAATGCCGTCAAGGTTTCACGATTGACCAACACCTGAACCTTGCCCTGGGCCCGCCAGGCAGATCGTGCCGTGATATGGCCACCATCCTTAAGATACACATTGCAGCCTGCCCACACGGGCGCTGCAAACAGAAAAACCAGCCCACAGCACAACAATAAGCCCTTGTTCATAACACCCTCCTTGCCAGTCTGGCAAACATGGCAGCAAGCAATTAAACTGGCGGAGCCGTGCGCGGCAATTCGCCCCTGATTTCAACGGTCGCGCCCCCCTCCAGTTCATCAAGGCTGCCGTCATCCTCGCCGAACTCCGCATCGCCAACCGCCCATTCATACAGCCTCTGGGAGTCCAGCAGCACAGGGTGATCCGGCACTCCGTAGACCCTGTTCTGCATCTCTTCATCATAAAGCCCGATACAGCCATGTGAAGCAGGCTTGCCTGGCAGATCACGGGCATGGATCCAGTATGAAACATTGTCTTTGATATGAAAGCGCAGGGCATTATCCATCGGATACTGTTCCTGCTCATCCAGTGTTTTGTACAGTGATGATGTATGTGTCAGATGACGTGCATCAATACGGAAAATGCCCAGTGGTGTTTCCGTTCCGGATTTGCCGGTTGCAGCCGGCATGGAGAGCTTGAGACGACCATACTCATATGCCCCCAGCCATTGTTCGGCAACATCCACCAGGATAAATTTTTCATGATTCCTGGCTGGGGCGTAGGTCTTCGGCATGGGCGAATAACCGCGTATATCAGCCATATTCTTCGGCACCTTGATTGTCATGCCGGGGTAAACGTGCCTGCGGTCAACCCGATTCATCCTCGCCACCCAGACCCAGTCCTTGCCAAACATGTTCTCCAGGGTCTCATGCGGCTGAACAAAATGACCGCGCCACTTTACAGTTGCCAGACTGGGATAATACACCCTTGTAAGGTCTTCCATGGCACGATCAGCAGGCGTAGCAGATGGCAACCCCACAACAGTAGGCGAAGTGATGGTTGTCATGCCAGCAATCAAAACAGCCACCAGTATTATAAATATAACCCTGTAATATCTATTTATGTCATTAATACGCATCAAACATCTCGTTATGCATGCAGCCTGTTTGAATTCTAGTTTATGCTTTTGTCTGCAATTGATTGATAGCGATATTTCAACCAAAACAACGGGGTGCCCACATTAACCCAAGGGCACCCCGTACTGTTACCGCTACAGCATTTCACGCGCAGTCCGTCAAGACAGGTTTAGCTGCGTTCCCTTGAAAGCAGGTTTTCCAGCAGTTGACAGATAAGATCCCTGGTCTCCCGGCTGTCACCCTCGCTGCTTTTGCCGTCTTTGTCCATATTCTTGAAGATGCGCAGCATGCCCCTGATCGGACCGGTGATGGTTTTGGTGATCCAGGTGCTTACACCGATCAGTATGCCGATGATGACCACGCCAAAGATGGCATTCCATTTGAGGAAGGACGATTTAAGCTGTTCAAAGTAATCAGCCTTGTTAACACCTGGCACAATCCACATATCCCAGTTTTTGATATAACGGAAGGCGACGATCTTCTCCTGACCGGTCGTGGAGGCCTTGTATTCATAAACACCGCCAGCCTTGTTTGCACGGATGTGATCGATGTGCTTCTGGCCTGCCAGTCCGGTTCCTTCGCTGCTCGGATGCACCGTCAGCACACCGTTGGCATTCATCATGAAAGGATAGCCGGTTTTACCGATTTTGACCGAGTAAACCATCTTTTTGAATTCCGGGTCCTGATATGCCTCCGGCTTGACCTTGGCGATATAGGAGATGTTTTTTTCCATGGCATCGGCAACCGTCAGCACGTCATTCTCCATGATGTTCTGAATCGACGCGGATGCGATGATATAGGAGAACGACACACAAACAGCAATTGAGACAACACACACAACCGAGAAGAAAATCAACTTGGACTTAATGGTATTCAGCATGAATCAACCTCCTCAAAGTATTATAACTTCTTGCGATTGCTCGCAGCAGCAGTATGCGTTAGCCAAAAAATCCGCCACCACCCGCCTCGGCAACTATTTCATCTCCCGGTTTGGCCACCAGCGCTTCCGAAGCAGCCAGAGTAAGGGCGATCTTGTCATCCAGTGACAGGTCACCATCTTTTTCATAGACAATCAGATGAAAAACCTTGCTTTTACCAGAGGCCCGGTTAACCAGGCGGACCTTTTTAAGGCTGTCAACATTCAGAAGCTTGCCTAACTCAACGGCCAGGGGTTTGCTCACAGCAGCATCTTCCTTCATCTGATCCCACTTGATCTTGGATGATGCCTTCATACTGTCAACTGTAAGCACGACGCCTTTACCATCCTTGCGTAGCTCCTGAACCACAGACGCAGCTGCAGCAGACACTGGAGCTGAGGCGGGCTGGCCGGCGACGGCCTTTTCCAGCTTCTTGATCGATACATCCAGCGTCATGTTGAGCAGTTGCAGATTGATTTTGGGATCGCAGAGTAACAACAGAAAGGCCGAAGCAAGGGGTTTGACCAGCAGTCTGCCGTCACTGTAGCGCAGATCCAGCAGACCAACTTCACCAACCGATGGTTTAAGGCCGACAATACTGTCGGCGAGGATACCGGAGGCATCCTTGAGGATTGTTGCGGCAATGGATGAAGGCAATTGATGACATAGCAGTGCGCCATCTTCATCACAGACCAGACTTCCAACCACGCCCTGGATTTTGTTGATTCGCTGTAGAACCGCTTCCATTCATGCCTCCCGCACTATTTGGCAGTTTATGCTACAAACCAGATCCAACTTTGCATGCATCTTCCGTCAATATACACAGATGTTAGCCTTAGGAGATTGGAATATTCGCACAATCCGCATAATTAATCAATAGATTACCGTCACAACATTGCTTAATTGCCTGCATAACAAAAGAGGCGCCGTAAAACGGCGCCTCTTTCACAACTAGCTGCTCAAATTTTAAACTATTTGAGATCATCCTGTGCAATTATTCCCATGCGTTCCTTGGCCTTATCCCACAGTTTAACCTCGTTGACAACCACCCTCTCGTGACGGCCAAAACCGATAGTACCGATCTCATCACAGGCATCGATTTTGAAAAACAAGCGGTTGCCATCCACTTTTTCCAATGTGGCCTTAACGGTGATCGTCATTCCCAGTGCGGTTGGCGCCTCGTGCGTAAACTCCATGGACTTGCCGACTGTGACAAAACCGTCCGGCAATTTCGGATCAACCACCTCGGTGGCAGCCTTGATCATCATCGCCACATAGGTTGGAGTGGCCAGCAACCTGTCCAGCAACCCACTCCCATAATGTACTGCCGTGTCTTCATGATCAATCCTCTTCTGAACAACTGAAGACAGACCCGGTGTCAAACCCTTAAGCTCTAGCATAGCGCACCTCCCAGGATAAGTAGTTCTCTATGCTAAAATTGTAGCACCGTTTTTTTTAGCGGCAATGCGTCTACTGAATTTTATATGCGGAATTATCTATCTGATCAGAAAAGTAAGCAAGTAACTGGTCAGCGCGATTGCACTATACATGGAAATACCGATGGCATAGCCCTGCCAGCAGCGCGGCACGCCAAAATTCCAGGCCTCGCCCAGCATGCCGCGCCGGGTAAAAAAATTCATCTTTTCACGCCGCTTGAACCAGAGGGCCTTTCTTTCCGGGCCGACAATCGCTGCAAATACGTAAATGATAATCAGGGCACTCCCGAAAGAGGCTAATACCCAGACAGTCTGTTGAGCTTCAGTCATGCAGACACCTTTCTGTTGAGTTTATGCGCCCGGCACAAAACGGTCGGGCATCCTTGATATCAGCTTGTCCATGAAAATATCGCTAACTTTGAATATCAAAACGATGCGCTTTTTGCCTTTCAAAAATGTCAAAGCCCTGGTTGGCCTGGTGTCACCGGAAGAATACCAATGCAAGAACTTGCTGATTCTCTGTCTGATTACAAATTTTCGCTTGTACTTGTCTGAAAAGGTCTCAACATCGTCCAGGGAAACCGAGATACTGCCCTCAAAGGACATAAAGCTGCGAATAACAATCAACTCGGATCCATTAAGAATATATTCATACTTGAACAGAAATCGCCATGATAATAACAGTGCAAACAAGAAAATAAAAACAATATCACCATATTTGTTATTGCCGGTAAACGATTGCGCTACCGAATGCAATAGCCAGGCTGACAAACCAATAAAGGCGATCCACATCCAGACAAGTTCGTTTTTAATATCGGTCGACTTCTCACGAAAGCTGTTCATATTTCCCCTATTAACACCAAAAGAATGTACATGACTGCAGATAAGAAAATGGGGACAAGCATAATACTTGTCCCCATAGATCAGCACTGAATATACACTTCAAGCAATGGCTTCAATAGCCACTTTTAAGGCTTGAGCATTGCAAGCATAGTACCAGCAGCAACAGCGGTACCGATAACACCGGCAACGTTCGGACCCATGGCGTGCATGAGTAGGAAGTTGGACGGATTGGCTTTCTGACCAACAATCTGGCTGACGCGGGCAGCCATAGGAACGGCGGAAACACCGGCCGAACCGATCAGCGGGTTAACCTTGCCGCCAGAAGTGATGTACATGATCTTGCCAAACAGAACACCAGCTGCAGTGCCGCCAATAAAGGCAACCAGACCAAGACAGATGATCATGATGGTCTTGAGATTAAGGAAGCTTTCTGCCGACATTGTCAAACCAGTACCTGTTGCCAGGAAGATGGTCACGATGTTGATCAGTGCGTTCTGTGAGGTGTCAGAGAGGCGGTCTGTGCAGCCAGACTCACGGAACAGGTTACCCAGCATCAACATACCCATCAGAGAAGCAATCGGTGGCAGCAGTAGGCTGATAAAGATGGTAGAAATAACCGGGAAAGCAAGCTTTTCAAACTTCGAAACCACACGCAGCTGATCCATGACAACTTCACGTTCTTTTTTGGTTGTCATCATCTGCATGACCGGCGGCTGAATCAGCGGCACCAGAGACATATAGGAGTATGCAGCAACAGCAATGGCGCCCAGCAGATGCGGAGCCAATTTAACAGTCAGATAGATGGCTGTCGGGCCGTCAGCACCACCGATGATACCGATGGCTGCCGCTTCCTGCATATTGAAGCCGAGCATCATTGCACCTGCCAGTGAAACGAAAACACCAAACTGGGCAGCAGCGCCCAGGAGCAGGGTCTTGGGATTGGCGAGCAACGGACCAAAATCGGTCATGGCGCCCACGCCCAGGAAGATCAGTGGCGGGAAGATTTCGTACTTGATACCAAACGAAATCAACTGCATGGCACCATGCTCTTCTATGAAACCGGTTTTCGGAAAGTTTGCCATAATACAACCAAATGCGATCGGCGAAAGCAACAGCGGCTCAAAACCCTTTCCGAAAGCCAGATACAGCAGGATGATACCTACAACTATCATAATCAGGTTACCACCGGTGAAGGCAGTAAAGCCACTATCGTTCCAGACGGATGCGAGAGCGACTTGAAACGCACTAAAAACTTCCATTATAAAGACCTCCTAGAAGATTAAATGAAATTGAAAATCAACCCATAACGACCATTACGTCGCCGGTGCTGACCATCTGACCAACCGACACACGCACTTCACTGACAGTTCCGTCAGCAGGTGCCATGATTTCATTGGCCATCTTCATAGCTTCCAGGACAAGCAGAATATCGCCGCGTTTGACGGCATCGCCGGCCTTAGCATTAACAGAGAGGATCTTGCCAGGCATCGGAGCGGAAACAGTTGAAGCACCTGCGGCAACAGGAGCAGCGGCCGGAGCCGGAGCAGCCTTGGGAGCAGCGGCCGGAGCCGGTGCAGCAGCCGGAGCAGCCTTGGGAGCCGGTGCAGCAGCCTTGGGAGCAGCGCAAGCGCCGCCAACTTTTTCCACTTCAACTTCGTGAGTAACGCCATTGATGGTGATCAAGAATTTTTCCATTACTGATTTCCCCTTTTGATTTTATTTTATGATTGCATCAAAACATCTGGTTACGGGTCTGTACAACCTCTACGCGGGCGCTCTGCCCCCACACTTCAGCGCCTACCGGGCGAACCGCCACGATCTGGGATGCGCTGTAGCCCATGGCTGCAATCGCTGCTGCGATGATAGCCAGGGTTTCATCGGCTGCTGCCGCTGCCGGAGCTGCCACAGCCACTGCCGCTGCTGGAGCTGCGGCAGGCTGCGGAGTCACTTCACTTTTTTTTTTGGTTGGGTCGATCAGGCGAGTCAACTCCATCAAGACACCAAGGGAAATCAGAACCCCAAATACTACTGTCATGTTAATCAACATAACTGTCAACGGATTGTAAGTCATACTTGCTCCTTCGTTCATAAATATTGAATTATAGCCTGCAATTCAAATTACAGCGGGATATTGCCGTGGCGCTTGGCCGGACGGGTTTCGCGCTTGGTTGCCAGCATGTTGAAGGAATTGACCAGCGCTGCGCGAGTTTCGCGTGGCTCGATGACCATGTCAACAAAGCCGCGCTTGGCTGCCTGGTACGGTGTGGCAAAATCTTCAACATACTTGGCGGTTTTGGCTTCCTGCTCCGGATCGCCTTTGAAGATGATGTTGGCTGCGCCAGCCGGACCCATACTGCGATTTCAGCGGTCGGCCATGCCAGTACCTGATCAGCACCCAGGTCGCGGGAGCACATCGCCAGATAGGAACCACCGTAGGCCTTGCGGGTAACCAGGGTTACCTTGGGCACAGAGGCTTCGGAGTAGGCATACAGCATCTTGGCGCCGTGGCGGATGATGCCGCCGTGCTCCTGGTTGGTGCCAGGCAGGAAGCCCGGAACATCAACGATGTTCAGCAGCGGGATATTGAAGGCATCACAGAAACGGATGAAACGGGAAGACTTGTCGGAAGCGTTGATATCGAGGCAACCGGCCATAACCCTGGGCTGATTGGCGATGATACCAACGGTACGGCCATCGAGACGGGCAAAACCGGTGATGATGTTCTGTGCAAAAAACGGCTGCACTTCATAGAAATCAGCATCATCAACAACTTTTGCGATCACATCTTTCATGTCATAAGCCGCATTGGCGTTTTCAGGCATGAAGGTATTGAGTTCATCAATCATACGAACCGGATCGTCATTGGTGGCAACTTCAGGAGCGGTCTCCAGGTTGTTGCTCGGCAGGAAGGAGATCAGCCTGCGGATCTGGGCGATACAATCGGCATCGTCCTTGGCGAGGAAGTGGCCGCAACCGGAAACCGAGTTGTGGGTCATGGCGCCGCCAAGCGCTTCAGCGGAAATCTCTTCGCCGATAACAGTCTTGATAACCTGCGGACCGGTGATGAACATCTGGCTGGTTTTTTCAACCATGTAGATAAAGTCGGTGATGGCCGGAGAGTAAACCGCGCCGCCGGCACAGGGTCCCATGATGGCGGAAATCTGCGGAATCACGCCGGAAGCCAGGGTGTTCTTGAAGAAGATCTTGCCGTAACCGGCAAGCGCATCAACTGCTTCCTGAATACGAGCCCCGCCGGAATCGTTGATGCCGATCAGCGGTGCGCCCATCTGCATTGCCAGATCCATAACCTTGCAGATCTTGGCAGCATGCATTTCACCGAGCGAACCACCGATAACGGTGAAGTCCTGGGCAAACACATATACCAGACGGCCTTCAATCGTCCCATAGCCGGTTACAACGCCTTCACCGGGAGCCTCTTCCTTCTCCATACCGAAGTTTGTGCAGCGATGAGCCACAAAGCGATCCAGCTCCGTAAAGGTAGACGGATCCAGCAAAACATCGATACGCTCGCGAGCGGTCATTTTACCGGATGCATGCTGCTTTTCAACCCTCTTGGGGCCGCCACCGGCTTTGACCTTCTCGGTCCTCTTCTGCAAATCCTTGATTTTCTCAGCTATCGTTGACAATTTCCCACCTCCTGTTTATTTACCACATAACAACTGGCCAAATTTAAACTATATTTCAAGCAGTTATTAACAAGAAAGCGCTGTCGGACGCAGACACAGACATACACATTAATTTTTGCGGTTTCGATAACTAGCACGTCACAATTTTAACGTCAACAATTTTTATCAAATGGCTTTATTTTATATTGCGTCTATATTAGCAGCCCCTTAGGGGGACTAACAGCTCTATGGAGAACAGACACAAATTACGTGAGTCTTAACCGTGTCTGGCAAAGGACGATGGTGTAAAATCCGGGTCGGGCTAACCGGAAAAACACATGAGAGGGCGGGAAATTCTGAATGGGTTACACCCGCTAGTCATGAAACGCAATAGCCCCGTCAATCACAAGGATTGACGGGGCTATTGAATTAATTCCC
>DAONZY010000081.1:0-8685 GCA_035407085.1 Deltaproteobacteria bacterium
GGAGCAATGCTCTTTGTTTTTAATGGGCCGCTAATCCAAATTCAGCGGAAGAGGCGAACTTTTATACGTTTTGGCCATTCCATATTGGGGAAATTAAGGGCACTTCCCGATTTTCCTCCACCAGCACCACCTGACTCGGTTTTGCTTGCTTCATTCTCCCCCATCCTCACACCCTCCCATTGCGTTACCCATGATCAGCTTCATTAAAATATTTGCCAGCCCCTAATGCTGATAACAGCTTGCGTAAATGCGTCCTAATTGCAAAATGCAAAGACAATAACCAATAGCGAGTAACTTTGTCAATAATCTCTGCATTTGAGTGAGCATTACTTCAAAAACGCACGGAAAGTGTCTTAGATGTTTAAAGCTGTTTTCTGGGCTGTTTTTTAATGTTGGTTTGTGTGTATTAGAAAGGCGGCGGGTTTTAAAGATTCAACAGGCAATTATGGCCCGGGGGAAGTATTACAGCTAAGCTTCTTGCAAAAGCCCCATAACGTATTATTCCGAAAGGTTTCTGGCCGGAATCCGGCTTTTAACCTATTGAAAAAATAGATCCCTGACAGAACCATTCGGGGATGACAAACTATTTGCAAGAGCCTCCAAGTAACACTAATACCAGACCCCTTCTGTCACAATCTCCCTTCTGGACTTTCAATCCGAAAATGGATAATATAAGACCCTTTTTAACAAGGGGGCAGCATGGATTTCAAGGATGCGGTGGTGGTTGTTACCGGGGGAACACGCGGCATCGGTCGGGCCATTTCTCTGGCCTTTGCCCTGGAAGGCGCACATGTTTTTGCCGGTTATCTGGGCAATGACACTGCCGCAGAGGAACTGGCCGGCCAGGCCAAAGCCCTGCCTGGCCACATCACCACGGTCAAGGGCGACGTAAGTACTTCGTCCGGGGCCCAGACACTTATAGACGCTGCCACCAGGGATCATGGTCGGCTGGACGTGCTGGTCAACAACGCCGGCATCATTCGCGACTGCTATCTGGCCATGATGTCCGATTACGACTGGCAGAGCGTCATCCACACCAATCTCGACCCGCTGTTCCACTGCTGCAAATGGGGCGTCCGCCGCATGATGGCAGCCAGAAGCGGCGCCATTATCAACATCTCCTCCGTCTCGGCCCTGGTCGGCGCAGCCGGGCAGGCCAACTATGCCGCATCCAAAGGCGCCATGCTCAGTTTCACCAAGTCCCTGGCGCGTGAAACCGGCCGCATGGGCATCCGCGTAAATGCCATCGCCGCCGGTCTGATCAACACCGAAATGACCGCCGGATTGAAACAGGACGTGGTCGCCAAAATCATCGCCAGCTCTGCGCTGGAGCGGATCGGACAGCCGGAAGAGGTTGCCGCGGCCGTACTTTTCCTTGCCTCCGGCAAGGCCTCGTTCATTACCGGTCAAACCCTGACCGTTGACGGTGGTATCGCCTGAATGACTATAAAACGTGTGGCAATTACCGGCATCGGTGTCTTCTGCGGTGCCGGCAAGGGTATCAAAGCGTTTAACCAGGCTCTGCAAGAGGGGGTCAGCGGCATCGGGACAATTGACCTGATCGACACCACGCCCTTCACCACATCGATCGGCGCCCAGGTCAAGGCTTACGATCCATCCTGTTATTTCTCACCCCACGAACTGCGCCGCCTGTCCAGGGCCGACCAGTTCGGCTTGATCGCCGCTGATGAGGCACTGCAGGACAGCGGTGTCCGAGACCACTATGCCCCCTGGGATCTGGGAGTTTCCATGGGAGCCGGTGCGGCCGGGATGTTCCAGTCCGAATTCTGGCTCAAGGCCCGTTTGGAAGGCGGCCAGGCCTCTCCGGCCCTGCTGCGCGGCCTGCTACCTGACCGTACAACAACAGAGATCGCACAACGGTTCAAGCTGTGCGGTTATCAGGGCAGCATCACCACCGCCTGTTCGTCTTCTGCCACGGCAATCGGCTGGGGAGCAGACCTGATCGCCACAGGCAGACAAAAGGCCGTGCTGGCTGGCGGTTCCGACACCCTCTCCGTGCTGACCTATGCCGGCTTCAACTCGCTCAAGGTGGTTGACGTCAATCCCTGTTCCCCGTTCAGTCTTGGACGCAATGGCATCTCACTGGGCGAGGGCGCGGCCTGTCTGGTGCTTGAGAATGAAGAGACGGCACAACGCCGGGGAGCCAAGATTCATGGTTATGTACTGGGATATGCCCTGGCTGGCGAGGCATTTCACATGACTGCGCCGGAACCGACCGGCACCACGGCGGCACGGGTGATGGCTGCCGCCATCAAGACTGCCGGCATCGCACCGGAAGAGGTTGGCTGGGTCAATGCACACGGCACCGGAACACCTCTTAACGATGTGGTGGAATCAAATGCCATGAAAACCGTCTTCGGCGAAAGGGTGTCACAGGTGCCACTGGTTTCCACCAAGGCCATGACCGGCCACTGCCTGGGCGCCGCCGGCGCTATCGAGGCCTTGGCCACACTGTTGTCACTCGAACAGGGTTTCATCCCCCAGACACTCAACTTCAGAGGTAGGGATCCGGAATGCGACCTGGACTACTGCCATGGTGGGCGGCGCGACAGCGACTGCCGGATTGCGCTTTCCAATTCCTTCGCCTTCGGCGGCAATATCACAACCCTGGTGCTCGGCAAATGAATAATACAGAACGTAAAATCGTCATCACCGGTTATTCCGCTATCACCGCTGCCGGCACAGGCATTACTCCACTACAGGAGTTACTCTCCCGTGGCGCATCGGCCCTGACCAGTGTACCGGTCGAGTCCGCAGATGGTCAGCAGCTGATGTGGGGACATGCCAGCCACTTCAAGGCAGCAGATTTCATGCCGCCGCTCAAGGCGCGCAAACTGGACCGCTCCAGCCAGATAGCCACCGCAACTGCCGGGCTGGCCATCAGGGAGGCTGGCATCGATGTAAAGAATTTAAACCCAGAGCGTATCGGCATCGCCATGGGCTGTGGATTCGGCGGCATCGGTAATTCAGCTGAATTTCTGACCGGTTTTTTCAACTCCGGAGCAGAAGGGATGACCCCCCTGCTCTTCCCTAACACGGTATCCAACGCATCTGCCAGTAATGCCTCCATTGAGCACGGCCTGAAGGGCCCGAACGTGACCATGGTACAGCGCTTTTGCTCCGCCGAATCGGCCCTGCTGATGGCCTGCCGTTTCATCGAGCAAGGACGAGCCGACATCATGCTGGCAGGCGGGATTGATGAATTGAATCCGCTGATGATCAAGGGTTTCATCGACCTTGGACAGCACAAAAGCCTGGCCAGCTGTTTCGGCGAAGGCTGCGGCATCATCGTGCTGGAAAGCGCAGAATCAGCCGACCGCAGAGGAGTACCCGTGCGTGCGCGTCTGACTGAAATCAGAACCGTTGGCCTGATGCCGGCTGGAATGGAGGAAGAGGGCCGTCTGCGTCTGACAGGAGACTGTCATGGCATCTCCCGGGCTGGTTTTTCAGGCACCGCCGATCTGATGCCATCCTTGACTGGCCTGTTTGCAGAAGACCGCCGCCAGTCCATCGCGCCGGTGGTCGGCCGCTCGCTGGCCATGGGCGCCACGGCCCTGGCAACGCTGATCGCATCAACAGGCCCGGATGAAAAGGCCATACATCTGGCCGCTTCACCGGAAGGTCCATATTTTTCGATCTGTTTTCACGGAGGCACATCTGCTTAGTCAAGACCCGACAGGTTACCTGCCCCACCGCTTCCCCTTTCTGATGCTGGACCGGATCTGTGAGATTGAAACCGGCGCCATGGCCTGGGGCGAAAAATATATCACCTGCCAGTCCGAGGGTTTTCCCGCCATACTGATGATCGAGTGCATTGCCCAGTTGGCCGGAATTGCCTCCGGACACCAGCAGGGAGAAGGCGGTTTTCTGGCCGCCATCGACCATGCCCAGGTCCACTGCCATGCGGTACCGGGCGATCTGCTGCAAATCACCGCCCGGCTGATCAAATCCTTCGGTCGGCTATGTCTGGTCGAAGGCGTTGTGGAATGCCGCGGCAGGCTGATGGCCGAGGCAACTCTTACACTTGGAATCGGGAAACTCTGACATGCGTAAACTCTCAATCACCTTTTTGATCCTCGGCATCTGCCTTGCATTTCCACTTGCCAGTCACGCCAGACCGGTCGCTGCCTTGGAAGCGCTGGAGATACTCCGCAAGGGGTTTGCCGAAACAGATGATTTTACAGCCGAGATCACACAGGAAAAGCAGCTTTCAATCATGAAGCGGGTGATGAAAACCCAGGGAATCGTGCGCTTCAAAAAGCCGGATCTGTTCATGATGGAGATCAAACCTCCCTACGCCAGCCGCCTGCTGCTGCGCGACAATATCATCGAACAATCAGCTGGTGACGGCAAGGGGCCAAAGAACCGCATCATTCTGCCTCCCGAACAAAGTCTGAAACAGTGGTTTGATAAACTGGCCGCGCCCGTTACAAAACTGCCGGAAGGTGTCTCCCTGAAAGCAGACAAGACCGCTTCCGTCTACACCCTTCAGATCACACCGATCAAAAGGGGCCAGGTCAGGGATCTGCTGATCTCCTTCCATAACGACGGCACCATCAGACGCATTGTCATCAACGAACAGAATGGCGATCGTTCCACCCTGTCCTTTCGCAAGTTCAAAAGGAATACCGGCTTGACAGAGCGGGACATGCTTCTATAAACTGGCCCCCACCACTTAAATTAAAAGTTACACACAAGCGAGCACACCACCACACCATGCACATATTCAAGCTGATAATGATACTGGTCCTGACAGCCCTGCTTGCCAGCTGCGCTACCCAGCGCGCACCTGTCCTGAATTTCAAGCCGGATGCTGTTATCGAAACGCTCTCGGCCGGCATATCCATGTCCATGCAGACCGCTGAACATGGCATGGCCGGCAACGGTTACCTGGTTTATCGAAGGCCCGACCAGGTACACATGATTCTGCTTTCACCCTTTGGCACAACCCTGTTCCAAGCTTACATACTCGGCAGCAGAATCACACTGGTCTATCCGGCCCAGGGGGTCGCCTATGCAGGGGAGATTGATCAACTGCCTGACACAGCCGGCACGCAGGGATGGAGGCTGATGCGCTGGGTCATGGATGCGGACCCGGTCAAAACAACTGTTGCCGATGGAACCTTTGAAAGGGCAAGCCCGGCTGTCGGACGGGAAACCATCACGGTACAGAACGGATTGATCACTGAAAAGTCAGCGCCTGGAGGAAATCAGGTCTATTACGGGGATTATGCCGTTGTCGGCGGCGTGCCACTGGCAGCCTTGATCGAGATGCGCAACAGCAAGGATGAGCGTATCAGGTTGAAGATACAGGAACCTGAGGTTAATCTGCCACTGGACAATGCCGTAATGACCCCCAGACTGGAGGGATTGCGCATTCTTCCCTTGAGCGAACTGGAACAGAAATGACAGGGCCGGGTGACGCCCATTATTGCAAACAACCACGGAGGCCGGTATGATCAAGTGTGTTACTGTTGTGCTGCTGTTTTTGATTTCAATCGCCACAACCGCCAGCGCCGAAGGGGTGGTGCAGGATATCAAGCAGGCCGGCAAAGAAACTGGCAAGGCAATCAAACAGACAGCTGTCGACATCGGGGAAAACAGCAGGCAGTTTGGCAGGGAAACCCGGGACGGCGTCAAGGGAGCGGCTAAAGCCATCAAGCAAGACGTGGGAAAGGTCGCCACCGACACAAAGAACGGCATCAAGCAGGCCGGTCGCGAGATCAGAAACGGCATCAAGGGCAGTGGCAAATAGCAATTCATCACACAGGGGTTGATATGTCCATCGAACCGGAGAAATGTGCCGAGCTGATCAGAAAATCCCGTTCAACCGTGGCCCTGACAGGTGCCGGCATCTCAACATCGGCCGGCATTCCCGACTTCCGCGGACCGCAGGGCATGTATGTCACCATGCGGTATGACCCGGAAAAGGTATTCAGCCTGGACTGGTTTCACCATGATCCCACCTGCTTTTATGAATTCTCTCAAGACTTTACAGATACAGCCCGACGCCTGGAACCGACCTTTACGCACCGATTTCTGGCAAAACTGGAGCATGCAGCCATGCTTGACAGCGTGGTTACACAGAATATCGATATCCTCCACCAGCTTGCCGGCAGCAGAAATGTGATCGAACTGCACGGTTCCTACCGGTCAGCAACTTGCCAATCCTGTCATGCCCGACTGCACGAGCTTGATTATGAATGGTGGTGCCGTGAAATTGCTGTCAGCCAGACCAGGCCGGTGGTTAACTGTTCCCATTGCGGCGGGGTACTGAAGCCTGACATTGTCTTTTTCGGTGAACCTGTATCTGCATTCAATGCTGCCGAAGATACGATCAACAGATGCGACCTGCTCTTTGTGCTCGGCTCTTCACTAAATGTTTCACCAGCCTCCCTGCTGCCCCAGTACACGAATGCCACAACCATTATTGTCAACCAGGGCAGCGTCATGCTGGCTGCCAGCAAATCGAGGCACTTTGTTAACGAGAGCCTGGATGACTATTTCTGCAGGGTGGCAGAGCACCTCCACATAAACATCTAGACTTTAGCCACAAATAGAATTATACTATTTTCCCGGTTGAGACTTTTAATTAAAAATCACGCCACAATTAAGCTTAGGATACAACCATAGAGAGCCGGGGTCAGCACTTAATAAAATCAACAGACCAAATTGCAATATATATATTTACGTTTATAATATTCATCAAATACTGATTACTGGATCAAACTCATGTAGAAGGAGTAGCTTATGGCTTTTGAAGCTTTACAGCAGACTACCAACAGTGGTTTTGAAGGTGCTCTCAGTGGCATGACACTGGCAGACCTGATTCAGATCAAGAACATCAACCGTTTTACCGGCTGTCTGACCGTCGAAAACGCAGACAGGAAAGGCACTATTTTTTTCAGGGACGGTGAAATGGTGCACGCCGAAATGGAAAACCTGACCGGACGTGAAGCCTTCTTTGCCATCATGGAATGGTCTACCGGTGAATTCAAGGCCGACCCAAAGGTTGTCACCACCTGCCGCACCATCAACGAAAGCCTCACCTATCTGCTGCTCGAATCTCATCGCCTGCAGGACGAACAGAACCTTACAAAATCCAGTGATGCCCCCATCGCACCGTCCGGCGAACAAACCGTTCACAATGGAGGACAGACAATGAGCGACATCAACAACAAACTTCAGACCATTCCTGATGTTGAATATGCCGTTGTTCAGACCAAAGAAGGTGTCCCCGTAGACGATTCCAGCTACGAAGGTGCCACATATGCAGCCAACGGTCTTTATGTTTCCATGTTCGCCAACCAGCTGGGCAGCCTGCTGGGTGCCGGCGAACTGATTTCGGCCGCGATTCAGGGCAGCAATCATCATCTGCTGCTGTTCCAGTCCAAAACCCACTACTTGAATATCCTGGTAAAGGGGACCAGCCAACTGGGGGCTGTAGAGTCAAGCATACGCAAGGTGCTAACCCAAAAATAGCCGTCAATCCGCTTTCCTGCTAACAAAAGGATGGAACAGTAGTTTCATCCTTTTTTTATGCCTGAATCCTGGATTCAATTGCCGTCTTACGGCAAGGACGTCAATGCATAACGCCCCATGCCAAAAGCGGCCTTTTTACCCACATTGAAATAACTGCCCAGCTCCAGAAATGAGATCAGCTCTGCGAGATATCCCTCGATACGCCCCTGCCCCATAAGTCCAGACACCCCATACGGATTATCAGCCAGACCACAGTGGCAAAAACCATCCTTTTCACAAACCGCGCCTGAAGCAGATTTGGAAAGCCTCTTAAAATCCACATCAAAAGTGTAATCACCATAATAATACGCTATTGACGTCACCCTTCTGACCACTGACAGCGCAAAGCGATTGAATTCAAAACCGGATACAGTTCCGGCTGTAATCAGCGGAGATAAAAATGTGAGAGCATCTTCAATGTACTCGGGCTGGGGGGCATTAAAAATCCAGTCCGACGAAATGATTGGAAACTCTATTCCGTCGGCAACAATACCACCAGGTTGTAATACAAAACCCTGTCCGGAATAATCATGGGCTACCACATCCAGAAGCACTAAACCAGCCTGCACGCCAACAAGACCATCCAGCAGCATGTCAACACAATAAATCCCGCTGCCGGCAACGACCAACCCCAGTTCAATCAGGCTGTCTGCCTCCGAAACACCTGACACAGGCAGAGAGAAGGCAAACGGCAACGGCGGCTTCTGGTGCCTGCGCAGTACATCTGGATCGGGCGAAAGTGCCTGGGCAAAAACGATCTGCCAGGCGCACTCATAACGGTCTGGACAGCTCGAACAATCACACCCCATACGCTTGCAGACAGCCATTTTGCAAGCGACCGAGTAATGCCCGCCCAAACGTGAAAATCGGGAGACAAATTGGCAGCAATCGTCACACTGCAACTTGAGTGTCATTCTCAGAAAGTCAAAACCCATTTCGCAGCAAGCCCTTATATTTGAGATTAAAAAACGGGCAACCTGATGGCTGCCCGCGTATGAATACCTTTACGAAATCTTGACGCCCCTCAGAACTGTGCCTTGATGAACTCCCTGTTCAGTCGTGCAATGAACTTGACATCCACACCCTTTGGGCAGGCCGCCTGGCACTCGTAGTGGTTGGAGCAGTTGCCGAAACCACAGTCAA
>DAONZY010000082.1:0-8298 GCA_035407085.1 Deltaproteobacteria bacterium
TACTTCACCAACGGTGATACGGACTCGCTGCTCATGCCTTGCAGGTTGAAGTTGATGGCAAAACCGGGGTTGCCCGGCCGGTCGTAAAAGGAGGCGGTTACACTCCAGCACTGGTGGCGGTATTCCATGGTATAGACCGAAGCCAGAAAGCCGGGCTTGTCCAGTGAATATCTGCCGTTGTATTTGAGTGTGAACGGGTCGAAATACTTGGTGGCTAGCTGCATTTCGGCGTATTCAACGGATTCTGACGGCTGGGTGGAGTTTTTGGCCATACGGTAGCTGAATGTGGCCATGTCGCCCTGGTTGTTTTTGAAGGCAAGGCCCGGGGCAACAGAGGAGAGTTGCCGTGCGTAGATATCATAACGGGCGTCGAAGAGCAGCTTGGCGTACTGTGCGATCCTGGTCTCGGACTCAAGGATCACATCCGTGAACGGTTTGTTGCGATCACTCATCGCCAGCACGTCACGCCTGCTGCCGTTGATGCTGTAGCCCTGATAGAGCCTGACCCTGCTCAGGTCCAGGTATTCATGGCTGTCGCCCGTTTTGTATTTGCCGCCCAGATGGCTGGTGAATCCGTAGTAGATGATGTCCTGATGCACCAGGCGGTCGCTGTAATCGTAATAGGGCAGGCTGGACTGGTCACGCTGGTCGGTGTGATGATAGGAAACCTCCGGTACGATCTCGTGGCGCAGTTTGACCAGCCTGTCGAACCCGGTTGTGTAGATCCTGGAAAGGGAGCTGTTCAGACGGGCACCCATGTCGGGAATGATGTTGCCGTCGCTGGCTTTGACCATACTGCCGGCGGTTGAGTCTGTGCTGTTGTAGCCGCGCAGGTAGGCGCCGCCATAGGCGGAGAAATGCAGGTATCCGGGCAGCCCGGTGACCAGTGTCAGGCGCGGGAAGGCGACGATGCGCTGCCCTTTCAGTCCCTTTTCCCGATAAAAGTTGCTTGCCGTGGCGTCAAAGTCGAAATAGAGCGGGGTGGACAGTATCCGCTGGCGGACGGCGGCCAGCCCGATCTCCGGCAGGTACTGCAGGGTGCCGGTGTTGCTGCCGCTGTAATAGTCCTGTGTGTATCTTGCGCTGGCTGTCAGGGCATAGTGCCGCCAGGTTTTGAGAAAATTGATCGAGCTCTCGCTTGACTGGCGGTTGTACTCACCGATCTTGAGGGCGTAATCGGTCAGGAAATTTCGGTCTGAGTTGATGTTGATGGCGGAACGCAGGTTCATGGTGTCGGACAGTTCTTCATAGTGATCCTGAAAAAACTGTCCGCGCCACATGGATCTTTTGGTGTCGTGGATGATGTAGCCACCGATCGAGCCGCTGCTGCCCCTCTTGCGCAGGTAGCGATAGGTGGCTGCCAGACCGACCCCGCGGCTGGTGAGGATGTCCACGTCGAAGGTCAAATCCTGGTTTGGTGCGATGTTCCAGTAGAACGGTATGTCGAGCTGATAGCCTTTGGATTTGGAATAGCCGTACTGGGGGGGCAGAATGCCGGAGCGCTTTTCCTTGCCGACCGGGAAGGCGACCCAGGGCAGATAGAATACCGGTACGTCCTTGACATAAAAGATCACATTGCGGCCGACAGCATAGCCATTGGGGTTGACCTTCATGCTGCTGCTGCTGAATTTCCAGCTTGGGTTGGACACATCGCAGGCTGTGAATTCATTCTCCGTGAAGACGTATTTCGTTTCGCTCTCCCGGGTGAATTTCTTGCTGATAAAGGTCGTTTCAGAGCCTTTCATGCTGGTGGCGCCCTGGTCGATTTCAACCCGGCCGCTATCGATGTCCATGGTGGCGGTTTCGCCGTAGGTGGTGCTGCCTTCCCGCTCGATGATTACGTTGCCGCTGGCGGTGATGAAACGCTTCGAGCGCAGCAGTACGGCCTTGTCGGAGGAAAGTACCATGCCCTGGTTTTTGATGGTCACATGTCCGATGGCGGTGATGGTGTCGCTTTTGTTGTCATGCTCCATCCGGTCGGAGTTGATGGTGATATCATCCTGTACAGCCGGGCTGTCAGCGGCAGATGATATGCAGGCGTGAAAGGTGATCAGGGCGGCAAGCAAAAATGTCAGTAGTCTGCGTATCATGTCTGCGACGGTGTTAACCTCTTATTCCTTTGAATTGTTTGCCGGACATGACCGCTTTTGCCTCGCCGACCGTGAACAGTGAGCCGCAAATCAGCACCAGATCATCCGGGCCGGCGGCCTGTACAGCCCGTGCGATCCCGTCGGCAACGCAGCCGCAGTCCATGGCTGAGCCACCCATACCGGCGATGACAGTGCACAAGTCTCTGCTGCCCAGGGCACGCTCAACTGATGGTGTGACGCAGAAAACCGTTTCTGCCTTCGGCACCAGCGGGGATAACACCGCTGACACATCCTTGTCGGCCATTACGCCGGTCACCAGCAGCAGTTTGTTGTAGCAACAACCTGTCAGCGCTGTTTGCAATGCGAGGGCGCCATCCGGGTTGTGAGCGCCGTCCAGCATGATGCGCGGATTGCCCGGAATCAGTTCCATCCTGCCGGGCCATCGGGCTTTGGCTATGCCTGTGTTGATGTTTTCGACAGTGACCGGGATGCCCAGCGAGGGGAGCAATTCTGCCGCAGCCATGGCCAGTCCTGCGTTCCCCGATTGATAAAGGCCGGGGATGCCGGGAGACAGGCCAGACATCTTAACATGAATTCCATTGTAATCAAGTAATCCGTTGTCTTGCCAGGCCGTGTAAAAATCGACACCTGCGGCAAACATGCGGATGCCGGATTCGGATGCGTGCCCCTTGATCTGCTGAAGTGCCCCTTCGGTCTGGGCGGCGCTGACAAGCATGGTTGCCGCTTCAGCGATGGCCGATTTTTCCGCTGCAATTACCTCAATGCTGTGGCCCAGATAGTCGCAGTGATCCAGCGAAATCGGTGTAACCAGGGTCATTATGCCGGGAAGTGCGGCGGTTGCGTCTGACCGTCCCCCCATGCCAGCTTCCATTACTGCAACAGAGACGCCATGTTCAGCGAACAGCAGGGCTGCGAGTGCGGTGACAACCTCGAAAAAGGTGGTCTCCTCCGCTGCCGCTGCCATTACGCGTTCCATGGCTGCGGCCAGCGTTGGTGTGTCAATATCCCGGTCATTGATGCGGAAACGTTCGTTGAAATTCACCAGATGGGGGGATGTGAAAAGTGCCGGCTGTTGGCCGGCTGCAGCCAGTATGGCGGACAGGAAGGCGGATGTTGATCCCTTGCCGTTGGTGCCGACCACATGGATGCTGCGAAAGGTGTTTTGCGGATTGCCCAGGCGCCCGAGCAGGGCGGTGACCCTGTCGAGGCCCGGGCGGATACCGAAACGTCTCCGCGAGTAAAGTATTTCCAGCATACCGTCTAACGGCATGTCAGGCGGCGGGTTGATGAATGATTTTGAGGATCGAGGTCAACTTCTCTCTCATTTCGTTTCTGGGCACGATGACGTCCACCATGCCGTGCTCCAGCAGGTATTCGGCCCGCTGGAAGCCGGACGGCAGTTTCTGGCGGATGGTCTGCTCGATTACCCGTGGTCCGGCAAAGCCGATCAGCGCCTTTGGTTCGGCGATATTCAGGTCGCCCAGCATGGCGAAGCTGGCTGTGACACCGCCCGTGGTTGGGTCGGTCAGGATGGAGATATAGGGTAGTCCTTTTTCTTTGAGTTTAGCCAGTGCGGCCGATGTCTTGGCCATCTGCATCAGCGACAGGATGCTTTCCTGCATGCGGGCACCGCCTGAAGCGGAAAAGATGATCACGGGTTGATGTTTTTTAATCCCGCGTTCAATGGATCGGGTGATCTTTTCCCCGACGACACTGCCCATGCTGCCGCCCATGAATGAGAAGTCGAAGATGGCAATCTGTACACTGGTTCCACCAATGGCGCCTTCCACGCACACAACAGCATCCCTGGTCTGGCCCCCCTTGGCAACAGCTGCGTCAATGCGTTCCCGGTAACTCTTGCTGTCCCTGAACTCAAGAAAATCAACCGAGGTCATGCCGGCGTCATACTCTGTCCAGCTGGAATCGTCCAGCAATGCTCCGAGACGCTTGCGGACGGCAATGCGGTAGTGGTGTCCGCATTTGGGGCAGACATCCAGATTTTCTTCTACGTCGCTGGCAAGAAGTGTTGCCGAACATCCCTGGCACTTGATCCACATGCCATCCGGCAGTTTCAGCTTTTTGTCTGATGATTTGAATAAGCCTGCTTTTTCTTTGTTGAACCAACCCATGTCTTAAACCTCTCACTTAAATTCGTTATTACTGCATAAAATAAAAAACATACTGCACTAATTCACTATCCGACTTGGTAGCAGATGCGCCAGCCGGTGTCAAGCCAAGCATGGTTGTTTGTCTGGGATCAGGATATCGCCTTTTTCAGGGAACTTACAAAGTCGGCCAGCTCTTTTCGCAGCTTCTCGCCGGTGTGCTTTTCGAACAGTTTGACGATGGCGCTGCCGACCACGATGCCATCCGCATGTGGCGATACTGTTGCGGCCTGCTCCGGGGTGGAGATGCCAAAACCAGCCACAATCGGGATGCGAATGGCTTTCCTTACGGCGGAGAGTTCGGTCTCCAGAGACTCTGAAACCTCACTGCGTGCGCCGGTAACACCGGTGACGGTAACATAATATACAAAACCGCGACCCACCCGGGCTACCTCTTTCATGCGTGCCGGATCGGAAGTGGGGGTCAGCAGAAAGATGGTGTTCAGCCCGTGGCGGTTGGTTGATTTCAAAAACGCGCCTGATTCCTCGGGTGGCATGTCGACCAGCAATACCCCGTCAATCCCGGCTTCCACAGCATCTATCGCAAAACGTTCGTATCCGTAGCAGAATACCGGGTTCAAGTAGCCCATCAGGATAATCGGTATCTGCGATCTGCTGCGTACCGAGCGGACCATGGCGATGATCTTTTCCAGGTCAGTACCGGATGCAAGTGCCCGTTCGGATGAAAGCTGGATGGTCGGACCGTCAGCCATGGGGTCTGAAAAAGGCATGCCCAGTTCAATGATGTCAGCGCCTGATTCTTCCATCAGGGGGATCAGTTCTTCGGTGGTTGCAAGATCAGGGTCGCCAGCAGTGATGAAGGTGACCAGGGCCTTGCCCTGCTTGCCTGAAAGCTGTTCAAAACGTGTCGCAATTCTGTCCATGGTTGTCAGTTCCATTCAGTGTGAAAATTTGGTTATTCCGATCAAGATTCAGGGTCTTTTTGTAAAACCGCTCTGTTCGCCCGTATAGATGCTGGCAAGCGTCAATTCATCCAGGGCGCCTGGCTGGTATTCCTTTAGCAGTTGAAGGGTCTCTCCAACCTCGTTGCAGCCTTGGCAAATCTCTTTGCCCAAGTTGCGGAGAGAGGCGGAAAGGTCCAGCTTGTTCAAGGATGATTCGGCAGCCAGAGCGGCAAAGTTACCATAGCGTTGGGCTGAGCCGCGCATGTGCAGTAGCAGGTTTTCCAGCCGGTCGGTCAGTGCACGGATGTGTTCCAGCTGTTCAAAATCTTCAGCTGCGTGCTGCCGGTTAGATTCTGTTTGGCAGGATGGGTATGCTGATGTGGACGGATTCATGTCTCGGCAGATCTGCTGCTTCAAATCCTGGATGACATGCTGCAGATCTTCTGCAACCTGATAGCCCCGATCGGAATTCACGGCCAGTTCGTCGATGCCGGCCGAAATCTGGAGGGCTGAAACCGCCTTTTCCCTGTTCTGCTCGTTTAGGACGGCAACCTCTTCTGTCAGCATTTGTGAGGACGCTTTCAGATTGGCAAATGCCTGCGAAAGGCGCATCAGTATCGGTTCCATATCACCATGGTTCCTGACAGCAGGTGGAATGCCAACAGCAGCAGCGGCACAGACCATGAAAGGGGTTTTTGTAAGCTGGCTGTTCCGGGATGCATATTGTCCCATCTGCTCTGCCAGCGCGCCAAGCGTTGCCGGAACCTGTGATGTGGCCGTCTCTTCTGTTGGTGTCATGTCTATTGTTGAACCGCTATGTTTTGGTGTCTGGTCGATTGGCATGTGCTTGATGCTGCGCAGCAGCATGTGGCAGGCGCCGGCCAGGCCAATCAGTGCAGTTGTCGCAACTGCAAGTAGCACCAGGCTGAAACGGTTATCCATTGACGTGCTGTTGCTGGCTTCTTCTGCTTCACGGTGCAATTGCTGTTGCAGCACACCGAGGGTACGGCCGATACTGTACTGCCGCTGGGTCTGAATGCCGGTTGTCAGATATGTTACCTTAACGATGTTCTCACGGGTGGCGGCTGGAAGGATCTCTGACTGAAGTGTTTTGCGATATTCTTTCCAGGTGGTTGCAGCCTTGACGGCAGACTCCCGCTTTTCACGCGAATCAAGTAGGCTGGTCAGCAGATCAAGCCGGTTATCGGTCTCGGATACAAGCGACAGGAGGTTGTCGATACTGCGTTCTCCATCGCGGGCGAGCAGATCGGTTTCGTTGTTGATCTGATAGAAGGTGGTGTTGATCAGTGTGATCAACTCTGCGGCCGAAGAATTTCGCCTGATGAGCGTGCCGGAGTTTTTGCTTTCCAGATTAACGGTGGTCTGTAATAGGGCATATGACACAATCAGAAGCAGCGCCACCATGGACGAGGCATACAGCAGTCTGACAAGGAACCTGATTCGTGAGGTTTTGCCGGTTTTGCTGTCTGATAATGTAATCACGGTGACTCCGGACCGAAAAAAAACGCTATTGTTGCGTGAGATGGATAAAATGCATGTGTTTCTCAGAGATTAGCAGCATGAAAATAAACGAAATATATCAGAGCGCATAAAAGCATTTCAAGGAAAAAGGCCTTGCAGTCAACCTCTGCAACGGATTTTCCAAGGTTGTACAATTGTGCTTGAGGGGAAATACTGCGTGATCCGCTTTGTAGGAGATGAGAGAAGGCGGCGCTATAACGGCGCCGCCTTAGGTTTGTTTGGAAGTGTCAGCGGGTTGTTCTGTCTGTATCCAGCATGGCAAGCTTGCTGGACTGCCTGTCAAGCTCATCCATCATGGACCGCCGTATTTTGGCCAGTTTCCGTGAGTATTGCTCTGCCTGAGGCCCCTGCCCGCAGTACAGCTTTTTTGCCTTATCCAGGTTGCCCTGGGCCATCTGCAGTTTGCTGTAAAGCTCTCTGATAGCCGCTTCGGCACATTTTTCGTCATTGGCCATGTCGCGGGTCGTGTAACCATGGCTTTTGGCCCTGGATGGCATCAACTGCCAGACACCCAGAGCGCCTTTGGATGACACCGCTGCGCCGGATAGTTTGTGGCCTCCGGTTTCAGCCAGCGCGATCTCTGCCAAGTCAAAGGGTAGGAAAGGTGTGCCAAGGGTCTTGGTGAAGCAGAGTGCGGCTAGTTGCCGGGCACGATCAGGTGTGGTGTGGTTCTTGAAAATGGTTTCGATGACTGCTACCTGGCGCTTGCGCTCGCTCATCGAGATGCCCTTTTCCAGCAGACTCTTGATTTCGCGGTCAAGGGATGTCTCGGTTGAAATGGTGGCGGTCAGGTTCAGTTCGGCCTTTTTTACTGGTGCGTTTTCACATGCTGCCATGAACAGCAGGAATGGCACGATAATCAATAGTTTTCTCATAATTGGATTTGGGGGTGGTTGTGTCGGCTTTGCCGGACCGGCATCTGTGTGCCTTGTGGTTTTGGTGGTCTGTTCCGGCTGGGAACTCCTTTCATTTGTATTTCCTGCTCTCAAAAAACCAAAGTCCCGGAGGTCCGAGACTTTGGAATTGATCAACAGGTTGATGATGCTTATACAGTACACCGGTCTGTTTGTCAAGTTTGTCGGGGTAACTGTGCGATATAACAATGAAACAAGCTTGATTTAACAGTGATGGCTGTTAATCGCCATATTGCTGACTCAGAAGTGTTGGCTGTGAAACACAGTAGCCTGGATTTGAAAATTTGGTAGGACACTGCTAACTGGTTTGAATCTGGAAACCCTGGATGTGAATTGAGAATTTTTGATTTGGAAGGTGGGACTATCTTCCGGAAAGATCCTTGAGGGTTACACTGGCCAAGATATCGCGTATCCGTGCCTGGACATCGACCCAAACCGGGTGCACCTTGCAGAAGGAACTTCGGTCGCACTCACCAGGGGCACTAACGCACCGGTTTGGTGTAATTGGGCCTTCTACCGCTTCCACTACCTCTAACAGGGAAATGTTTTCAGGCGGGCGGCCCAGAACGAATCCACCGCCGGTTCCGCGGTAGGACCTGACCAAGCCGATTTTGCTGAACTGTTGAAATATTTTGGCCAGAAAGGTTTGTGGCACATCCAC
>DAONZY010000083.1:0-8194 GCA_035407085.1 Deltaproteobacteria bacterium
AAGCGCCTTCTTTGGGTAAACCGGTGCTTGTGATGAGAAATACCACCGAACGTCCGGAGGCAATGGAGTCAGGCACTGTCAAACTTGTCGGCACTGACACCGAGAAGATTTGCGCAGAAGTACAGCTTTTACTTGATAGCCAGGAAGCTTACGATGTCATGAGTAGAGCTCACAATCCTTACGGTGATGGACTGGCCTCCAAAAGAATTGTCGAAATAATCTGTGAGTTCGGGCAGTTTCGAGAGACCCGTTACTAGCTTGCATAACAACTGGTTATTCAGGCGAATATAAGATCATGCATATATCTTTTGTCGACATATTTGCATTTATCATGCTGGGCATAAAGTGCCTGCTGTATTTTGTCGCCTTGATTTTCCTGATCAGCGGTATTGACGATCTGGTTGTGGATATTGCTTATGCGCTGCGCTACTTCTACCGACTGGTGTTTATACGCAGGGTTCGTCAGCCGGTTACGGAAGAACAATTATGCGGCGTGCCCGAGCAGCCTATCGCCGTAATGATCCCGGCATGGAACGAGTCCGCGATCATTTATCCGATGATTGACAATACGGCCAGCACACTGACCTATTCCAACTACCACATCTTTGTGGGCACCTATCCTAACGATCTGGCGACACAGAACGAGGTGGAACGTCTGCGGGAAAAGCATGACAATATCCACCGGGTGGTCTGCCGCGACCCCGGCCCGACCAGCAAAGCGGACTGCTTAAACTGGATCTACTGGTCAATCCGGGATTTTGAACGGCAACACAATATGGAGTTTCCTGTGTTTGTGATGGAAGACGCAGAGGACATTATCCACCCGCTGGCCCTGAAATTGTTCAATTACCTGATTCCCAGGAAAGATATGGTTCAGTTGCCAGTGGTGCCGTTTGAGGCGCAGCACTGGTATCAGTTTACACGTAACCATTACATGGATGAATTTGCGGAAAACCACCATAAGAATATGGTGATCCGCGAGTTTATGGGGCGAGGGATCCCATGTGCGGGTGTGGGCGGAGGTTTCAGCAGGAAAGCGCTGGAGACACTTGCCGGAGAAAATCCGCAGCATGTTGTTTTCAGGCTCGGTTCATTGACCGAAGATTATGAAATGGGCATGCGATTGAATGCCATCGGCATCAAAAAGGCCATTTTCGTAAAGTGGCCTATTTACCGGACTGTTACCCAAAAGCGTCTGTTTGGACGCGGCACCAAAAAGGTTACGGTGCGCGAGTTGATTTCCATCCGCAATGTTTTTCCAAAGGATTTCACGGCTGCAGTACGCCAGAAGGCCCGCTGGATAGCAGGCATCGCCCTGCAGGGATGGGAAAACCTTGGCTGGGAAGGGGATCTGCTCACCAAATACGTGCTTTTCAAGGATCGCAAAGCGCTGGTTACCTGCCAGATAAATGTGCTGGGCTACGTGGTTTTTCTCAGCGTCATGTTTTACTATGCAGTGATCTGGCTGGCACCGGATGCATACCGCTTCCCCCCCCTGGTCGAGGAGGGGACCCTACTTTGGTATCTTATCATTATAACAACGGTCTTCCTGATCCACCGGATCATCCTCAGGATGTTCTGCGTATACAAATTTTACGGCATCAAGCAATCTCTGACAGCTATACCCAATCTGGTTTGGTCCAGCTTTATCAATTTTTTTGCGACCAACCGGGCGCTTCATCTCTTTTACAACTACCTGGTTACAGGGCAGTGGATTAAATGGGACCATACAGCCCATGTCCCGCCTACAGAAGAAGAGCTGCAGTCGTTCCGGCGGCGGATTGGCGATATGCTGGTTGAAAAACGGATTATTACCATCAAAGAACTGGAAGGGGTACTGGAAGAGCAGAAACAGTCCGGTAAAATGCTGGGTGATATATTAATCGGCAAAGGCATGGTTTCAGAGGATGAGTTGCTGCAGACCCTGGGTGTTCAACTAAGGGTCAGTACCCGGGAGATTGACCCCTACGAGACATCTCTGGAACTCCTGAAGCTGTTCCCAAGGGAACTGGCGGTTAAGCATTCCATCTACCCTGCAGAAATCAGGAACAACAAGCTGATTGTCGCTGCTTCCCATATGGTAGCCAAGGAGATATTGGGCCAGGTGGAAACCGTTACCGGCTATCCGGTCGAGTTGTGTCTGACAACAAAGAGTACACTGTCCTTCGCTATCCGCAGAGGATACGACCGTCTGGAGCAGGATGTGCCGGACGACCGGCCCAGGTTGGGTGACGTGCTGCTGGAAGAAAAGATTCTGTCAAAGGAGCAGCTTGAAGATACGCTCAGGGCTCAACGCCGGACATATGCCCGGCTCGGGGATATCCTTCTGGAAGAGGAATACCTTACGCCTGATCAGCTTGATAAGGCCGCCCATGAATATTCTCCGGCATCGGGAGAGCTGTTCGGTGAGTATCTGGTACGACATGGTTATATCACGACCACCCAGCTGGAACACGCAACCGCCATGCAAAAGAAGAAATACAAGAGTCTGGGACAGATTCTGCTTGATAAACAGATGGTTACTAAACAAATCCTGGATAAGGCCCTCAAGATCTGCCGCGACGGCGCTTTTCAAGATGCCCGGGGGGATCTCTGATGCAAGCTGCATGGGCGAAAACCGGCCAGGCGCGGCTAATGCGCCGATGCCTTGCGGCCGCAGTATTAACCGGCCTGATGCTATTGCTCTGCCCTGTTTACGCCAAGGCAGAAACAGCTGCTGCCTTCAAGACCGATTATGAATATTATTTCTCCAAGACCAAGGCGCCGAAGAAGGGTGTGATTGCGGCGGAGATACTGAGGTTCCGCTCCTACCCTTATCTGGATCTTGCCTACAGGATGCGGCAGGCCGGACGTCTGCCGGAGGCCAAGGCAGAATTTGAAAAATATTTCCAGCGGGCCCCTGATGATGTCCGCGCACGGGTATCATATCTGGCACTGCTGGAAAGTATGTCGCTTTATAACGAGGCTGCTGCCGAGGCCGAACAGATTGCCGCCAGATGGCCACGCTTTGTTCCGGCCTGGCTCCATAAAGGGCTGGCCCATCGTCAACTGAATCAGCAGAAACAGGCCTATGCCGCCTTTATAAAAGCAGTTGGGGAACAAGATGTCCTCAAAAACGACCTGGTTTTTGCCCTGTCAATGGCGGCAGAAACGGCCATGGCCATTCGCAGCTATGACGATGCTGTTAAACAGTTGCAACGGCTGAGCCGAATTGACGGCAGGTACAAATGGACCATGCAGACCGGCCTGGCGCTGGAAAAATCACATCACTTCAACAATGCGATGCAAGCCTATCTTGAAGCAGGCAAAATGGCAACATCCGCAGCCGGAAAGTCAGCGGCTTTGCTGGCCGCCGGCAATATGGCCTTGAAACTGAACAACAGAAAAACTGCCTACCGCTGTTTCCAACAGGCACAGATACATGATCCCGGCAATGTCGCGGCAATCAGAGGGCTGGCCCAGCTGGCGTACCAGGACGGGGAGTATGAGCGTGCTGAAGGCTGGCTGAAAAGACTGGAGCGGGCGGCATTGGCCGAGGAAGACCGGCTGCTGCTGGTTAACATCCATATCCACAGGCAAAATCAGTCGGCGGCTATCAAAGAGCTGGAGTCACTGATAAAAATGCGTGGAGGCAGCGCCGGTACGGAAATGCTGGAACAACTGGCTAACTTGTACGAGGAGACCGGCCGTTTGTCTGAAAGTATCAGCCTTTTCCAGACGCTCTCCGGCAGACACCCCAAAAACGGGAGGATCCGTCTAAGATACGCATCGCTGTTGACAAAAAGCGGCCAATACAAATTAGCTGAGACCGAGTTGAACAGGGCCCTGCAGAGAGGATTGACTGCCCAGGATAAAGCGGCTGCCCACAGCAGCCTTGCCCTGGTTTACGAGAAACGCGGACTGTACGAGAAAGCGGCCAGGGAGTTTGAGATCGGGATACAGCAGCCTCCACAGCCGGAAGCTCTAATCAGGTATGCCGCCCTGCTCGGCAAGGCAAACCAGCCGGAAAAATCACTGACATTGCTGAACCGTGTGCTTAACGATGCAAAACTGCCGGACCGCCTTAGACACAGGGCATATTTTGAAAAAAGTCTGATTTTTGAAAACAAGGGGCAGTATGCCGCAGCAGCAACCGAGATGGAGCACGCTGTCAACTCCGGCAACCCGTTAGCTGATGACAGCCTTATCAGGCTTGCTGCCCTACTGCAGGCAGCAGGCAGGCCTTCAGAGGCGTTGATGCATCTTGAGCGCGTATTAGGGTCAAGCAGCGCCTCAATACCGGCAAAACGCCGGGCTCACCGTGAGCAGGCCGCGATTTTCGAGCAGACCGGCCAAGTGGCAAAGGCAGCACAGGCGTATGAAAGTGCAGTCAGGCTGGGTGACAGCGCACCAGAAAATTTTCTACGTTTGGCCAATTTGTACCGGTCTGCGTCAAAAACAGACAAGGCCTCGCATTACTACAACCTGCTACTGCGTCAGAAAGGACTGCCACAGCCGGTTGCCTGCGCCGCCAGAGAAGGAATGGGGCTTTTGTATTTGAAGCAGGCAGACTACCCCAACGCCCTGGCGCAATTCAGCGACGCGGTCAAATCCTGTGGCCGCAGTTGGCAGCGCTATTATTACCTCGGCCTGGCCAATTACAATTCAAAACAGTGGCTACGGGCATTGTCATATCTGACTCTGGCTGCCGAGATGCACCAGGAACCGGCGGTGCTGATGTATATTGCGTTATGCCACAAGGAGCTGCATAAGCCCGGGATCGCGATTTATTATCTTCTGGCAGCTCATGAAGCGTCTGGTTCCCAAAAGGAACTTGGCAGCCAGATTCTGGCCACACTGGGATATCTGTATACGGACGAATTCGCCTTTGAAAAGGCCGCCGACGCATTCAGAAAGTCTCTAGAACTCAAAAAGGATATAACTATCTCAGTAAAGCTGGCCAAGGCGCTGATGCTGGCAGGTAAAACCGGTGAAGGCTGGAAAAGCCTTGCGACTATTGACAGCGGAAAACTGACGGCTGAACAGCAGATAGAGTTTGCCGATATCAAGGCGGGCCTGCTGCAACAATCCGGAAAAAATGAAGAGGCCCTGGCGGTGCTGGAAGGCGTTCAGAAGATTGCGCCAGCCTCATCAAGAAGCTATTCCATGGGCCTGCTCTGCCTGAAACTTGGCCAGACGGGCAAGGCTGTGGAATATCTGTCCGCCGCGCAGGCAAAAGAGCCGACAAACAGCAGTTATGCGTTGTCTCTGGGATACGCTTACAAGGATAACCGCCAGTATCATCAGGCAATAAAAAAGCTGGAATGGGCCGTGTCAAAGAACCCGGATGTCGCCAGGGTCTATAACGATATTGCGTATCTGCACATGAAGACAGGCGATAACGACAAGGCGGAACAGTGGTTCAAAACGATTATTGACCGGTTCCCGGTGCTGCCTCTTGACGGATCCGCTGAAAATGACGCTTTGCAAAGGGACGCACAGCGGATAAAAGGCGAGATAGCCAAGCTGGACAGCAACGTAAAAGGGATTGCATATTATTATTACAGAACCGGCAAGGCTCAGAACAGCATCAACATGCCGGGCGGCCAGATCAGCGGCGGCCTGACCGGCCAGACCGGGATCGAGTTATCTGTCCGACCGCCTTTAACAGGGTTTGTTGATGACCGTCAGCTTGAGTTTTTCAGCCGGATATACGGCAATTCCGGCACGGGCAGCCTGAACTACAACCAGCATTCAAGCCAGGCCGGGTTTGGAGTGCGTTACAAGCCGTTTCGCACCGAAAACCTCTGGCTCAGCGGCGAAAGGCTGGTAAAAATCGGCGACGCCGCGCTGGATGAATGGCTGTTCCGGCTTTTGTACTCACGCGGCAGCGGCGCTGCACCTGTTTATGGCATAAACAGGCAGAACTACACGCTGCTGTACGGTGAGGTGGATTATTATGTCCGCAGCGCGACTACAGCGGCATACCTTGAAGCACGCAAAGGGGTGTCATACCGGCTGGGTTCCGCATATATGCTGATCCCGCACCTGATATTCGACGGCCAATGGAAAACGCCTTTCGCTGTTGGCGGGAACTTTATTGAAGGCGGCGCCGGTGTCTCGGTGAAATTTTTCTTTAACGGCACCCGCTATATCGAATACCGTAATATTTTCGATATATCAATGCATTACAAGCACGGTATGTTTATGGACAGTGGTGTGCGGCATAACACAGGTGAATATGACACCCTGATACTGGGCGCTGCACTATTTTTCTGAATTGAGGTTAACAGCGTTGCCAACTCGCTATCTTTTTCTGCTGATATTCCATCTTTCAATTCTTTTGGCCCTGCCAGAACAGGCCAGCGCCTTGCCGCAAATCAGCGGTACTTTTATCCAGTTACAGGAACAACATAACCGCTGGGACAACAAACAGTGGGATATCCTGTTTGATCAGCTCCAGTCGCTCGGGATCAGACAGATCATCGTTCAGTGGTCGGTTAATGACAACATGGCCTTTTACCGCTCTAAAGTTTTTAAAAGTGCTGTCTCACCGCCCGTTGAACATATTCTTGCAACGGCATCACAACGGGGCATGGATGTTTATGTCGGGCTGGCGGCGGATCCGCTGTTCTGGGAAAACATCAAATATGATTACAACATAGAGGAATACCTGAAACGCTTAAGGCTGAAATCAGAACTGGCAGCCCGTGAACTGGCCGCTGTTACCGGCCGTTGCAAGGCATTTAAAGGTTGGTACATCGCTGAAGAGATCGACGATCTGAGCTGGCAGCCGCAAGCCAGGAGAAAACTGCTGTTTCAGCATCTCGGGCTGCTATCCGGTTTCCTGAAACAACAGAACCCTGGCAAGAGTGTAATGATTTCCGGTTTTTCAAACGCCCGAATGTCGCCGGGCACATATGAGCAGTTCTGGGGCGATCTGTTAAAAGAGACATCCGTCACTACGGTACTTTTTCAGGATGGAGCCGGCACCGGCAAACTTTCGGCAGCAGAAGCGGGGCTGTATATGCAAGCGCTCCAAAACGCCGCTGTCATGCACAACCGAAGTTTTATGGTGATTATTGAACTGTTCCAGCAACTCACAGAGGCTCCTTTCAAGGCGGTCCCGGCCAATATGACCAGGGTGGAACAACAGCTTAAAGCAGCGGCGCCTTATGCGGATGCGGGTGTCTTTTCCTTCAGCATACCGGATTATATGCTCCAGGTTGATGGTAACAAGCGCAGGCCTTTATTTGAGAGCTACAAGGCATACATGAAGCAGAAATGATTCTAATCAACCGGCATTAAAATTTGACTCTCCCCGTAGTATTACTACAATGCAATCATAGATAAATGACTGAGGCAACCACTTCACTGCAGCATAAAGGTCTCATACTCCAGCTTTGAGAAATCCCTGTCCAAAAAGAACAGGCCGCACAAGATGACAATACAAAGCGACACGGCAAAACCATAGCCGTAATAGAACGGCCCCATATTGATGGATATGATACTCAGCAGGATGTTCAGCACGGCAAACAGCATGGTCAGCGACAATGCCCGGCGGCGGCGGTCCAGGTAGAAATAGATGTTGAGGATGCCCAGCAGGACCACCTGAAAACCGGTGCCGGCCACATCTATGTACAAAAGCGGCAGAAAAACTGTCGGTATGTTGAGCATCTCCAGCAACGAACGCCCTAGGATGAATACGGCAATGGTGGCGATAGCCTGCACCTTGATGATGTCATAGATCCCCTCGCGCGCCATGCGCACCATTTCGTCTTTCATCTCGCGGATATATGACAGTGAGCCACCTTCACGCACTGCGTCATAGTAACGGTCATAATATTCTACAAAATCCGTTTCCATCCTGACCAGAAACACAGCCATGCCCGGCAGAATAGCCAGATAGGCAAAGAAAATGGGAAGATCATATATCTCTGAGGCATGCAGCGGCCCGATCACCCTGGAACCGGTGTAAGGATGAAACCAGAAGACGAACTTATCCGCCCAGATGCCCAAATTGTAAAAGAAACCGATGAATATCAAAGAGATATATATGCGCCCTTTGCAAAGAAAGTCGAATTCGATGATCAGACGGGATGGATAGTTCCTGTATATAACCAGCAGCATACCCAGCAGCAGGATAAACTGGCCGATCAAAAAGGCCAGCAGCAGTCCTTCCAACGCCCACATCCTGAAAAATACCGCCAGCCCA
>DAONZY010000084.1:0-8121 GCA_035407085.1 Deltaproteobacteria bacterium
GCCTGGTGGAATGGTCGTGAAAAACAGGTGGCGGAATGCTCGTGAAAAATCACAAACACAATCCCAGTAAAATACAAACGGGATAATTTTGGTCCGAGAACACTGACCGTCATTGACCACAACCACATAATCCCGCCAATCCTTCCATCCTTTTACCTTGACAATGCAAGTATAATTTGTTAGTTGTTGCCGCCTTAAAAATCACCATGCTTTCCCGTATTTCGTTTTTAATTTACAGAATTTCGGAGCATTACTATGGCCACAAGCAAGAAAAACAAGTGGGATGAAATCACAAAAATTCTTCAGCAGATGAAGGAAGATACCTTGAAGGAGATTCAGAAGAATCTCAAATGCGGTGCCGACACGCTGGCGGTTGCCGATCCCAGCGGAGATATCTATGATCAGGCATCATCCGAAAGGGATCGTGAGTTGGGTCTGCTGCTGGGTGATCGTGAGCGAGAAAAACTGCACAGCATCGATGAAGCACTGCTGCGCATCAGTGAAGGAGAGTATGGCATCTGTGAGGAGTGCGACGAGGAAATACCGCTCGGCCGGCTTAAGGCCATGCCATTTGCCCGTCACTGTGTAAAATGCAAATCGGATCTGGAGAAGCTGCAGGCACAGACCAAACGTTTTGAAGAGGACCGGGCCTATCGAGAAATACCGGTCGGATCGGAAGAAGAGGAGGCCTGATCCAGGCAGGTCGATTCGTAGAAAATCCATCTAGAAACACAAAAAACTGTTGACACTAATTTGGCGATGTAATATAAAGTATTTCTTCTTCGAGCCGCTAGCTCAGTCGGTAGAGCACCTGACTTTTAATCAGGTGGTCGTTGGTTCGACCCCAACGCGGCTCACCAAAATCAATAGGGTTACAGTTCGCTGTAACCCTTTATTTTTGGACACATAGCTTAGTTGGTAGAGCAGCCGACTCTTAATCGGCAGGTCCTTGGTTCGAACCCAAGTGTGTCCACCATATCAAAAAGCCGCACTGCATATGCAGTGCGGCTTTTTCAGTGATGCGTCTAAATTTCTGCATTGACTGCAAGACTAACTTCGCCAGCAGGACAAAACAACTCATTAACATCGCGATTCAGTTTCTACTCCAGGACGGCTGCGAGGCAGACCCACCCCCGCGACTGACTCGGATCTGTCCGCTGCCGTCAGTCCGCATCACATAAATAGCTTCCGAACCGGTTCTTGTCGAACTGAATGCAATAAAGCGCCCGTCCGGAGACCAGGTCGGGTTTTCATTGTTGCCAAGCGATGTCAGCTGCGTATCCTCACTGCCATCCAGCTTGATACTGTATATCTGAAAGCTGCCGCCACCCATGCGCACATAGGCAATTCTGTCACCTTTGGGAGACCAGCGCGGATTGACATTATAACCACCCGCTGTTGTCAGTCTCCTCACGTTGCCGCCGTTCGCATCCATAACAAATATATGCGGCTTGCCCAGGCGGTCAGAAACAAACGCGATCTGACTTCCGTCCGGTGACCAGGCCGGATATACCTCCAGGGAAGTGCCTACAGTCAGACGTTTGGGGGCACTACCGTCCCTGGCAATGGTGTAGATTTCCGAATCCCCATCCTTGCTCATCGCCAAGGCAATCCTTGTGCCGTTCGGAGACCAGGTGCCGGTAATATTCAACCCTCGGCGACCGGACAAAAGGGTTTCTGCATTAATCGACAGAACCCGCTTGTACAGGTCGGGATTACCGCGCCGGTACGACGTGTAGATAATTTCTCGGCCATCCGGGGAGATGTCAGGATTCAGGTTGATTGACCCATTCCTGGTCAGCATGGCCATGTTGTGGCCATCCCAATCCATAATTGCAATTTCCTTATTGCGCCTCTGTTTCATCACCAGAGCGATACGCGACGTGAAGCAGCCCTTCTCACCGGTCAGGCTGCGCATGATCTCATCGGAAAAGGCATGGGCAAATTGCCGCAATTCCTTGCGGTTGCCCAGAAAGCGTTTGGCAGTAAGCATCTTACGGTTAAGCACGTCAAACAGACGGAATTCCACCGTCAGATCGTTGCCCCTGATGCTGTACTCGCTACGTACCAGCAGATCATACCCGGCAGCCATCCAGGGCGTAAAATCGGTTTGGGAAAACATGATGCCGCCGGGCAAAGGCAGTTTTTCCCTTGTCTCGGCTGACACCAGGCCGGTCATGTTCATGTCAAAGGCAATGACATCGGACATCTCTTTGGCTGCATCCGCAGCTACCGAGCTATCCGAGCTGCGCGGGGCATCCACCGCAAGACGCATCAGGCGGTTACCAGGAGCCGTGACCTCTATGTACCCGTTGGCGGCACGCAATTCATGGGGCACCAGCAGGCACACCAACAACAAGACTATTTTTATTACGTTTATGCGCATTAGATTATTTCCTGTTTGAGACGCCCTGAGGTTTAAAGCTGAAACCACCTTCAAACGGTTTACGATTGGGGGTTGGTCGGAAATCCCTGCGGGCCCGCTCTATTGCATTGCGAACTGCAATCTCGAACACTGTGTCACCGCTGCTGTACTCAACCTTTTGACGGGAAAGCTGCCCATTTGCAGCAATAAACAGCCGAATTCGCACCTCCGGTCGGCGACTGGAATAACTGATCGTTTGCGCAAGTGCATCCTCAAGCCTGGATTTGATATAGGCCTCATAGCTGCTACCCGCCTCCGTCCCGAATGCCCCCGGCATACCACTTCGGCCAGTACCGCTACCCCTGCCGCCACTACGCAGCCGCTCAATCGCCGCCTCGGCCTGCTGTGCTTCCGCCTTGCTCTGAACCTTGGCCAACGCCTTGCTTAGCGGGTCAAACTGATCTGTTCTGGAAACGGCTGGTGATTTTGCTGTTTCCTTCCCACTAGCAGCTTGCGGCATGGTCATCCGCTGCGAAACGGCAACGCCGGGTGATTCCTGCCCATCTCCTCGCTGTGTCGGACTGCCGGACCTTGGCGAGGCCACGGGCAAATTGACCACATCCACATAGTAGGTTTCCCTGACAGTCAGATCCGGCGGGAACAGACCCCCCCACCAGCTCATTAACAAAAAAACCGTCACATGAATGACGGTAGAGAGCATGAAGCAGGGGGTGATTTTTTTATCCGAAGTCCGCCGGGGGGCCATTATTTCCCAGCCGCCGGTTCCGTCACCATGCCCAGCCGTTCAATGCCGGCGCCCTTGATGTCAGCCATGGCACGTACCACCTCGCCATATGGCACCCCGGCATCAGCCTTAAGAAAGATCTCCTTCTTCTCGCGGCTGGCAAACATTTCTGTCAAACGGGGACGCAATTCGGAGGCGGGCACCTGATCCTTGTTGATAAATACACGTCCGTTTTTGTCAACGGTCACAATTACGGTTTCTTCCGCCTGCGTCATGGCGCGCGTCTCAGCCTTGGGCAGGTTTACCTGCACCCCCTGCTGCATCATGGGAGCGGTAACCATGAATATAACCAATAGCACCAGCATGACGTCGACAAAGGGAGTGACGTTGATTTCAGACATCGTGCGACGGTTGTCGTCCTGTGGGCCTGTCATTGCCATGATCTATTTCCCCGCCAGATTACGCTGGACAATATTGAGGAATTCGGTGGTGAAGCTGTCCATTTCCTTGAGTAGTACACGGATTTTGTGCTGAAAGTGGTTGTAGGCCATTACGGCCGGGATGGCGGCAACCAGACCAATGGCTGTGGCAATCAGCGCCTCGGCAATGCCGGGGGCGACGACAGCTAGCGACGCAGAGCCGGTTTTACCGATACCTTCAAAGGCGCTCATGATCCCCCAGACAGTGCCAAACAAACCGATGAAAGGGGAGGTGGATCCGGTGGTTGCCAAGAAGGTCAGATACTTCTCTAGTCGGGTAATCTCCAGGTTTGTTGCACGGCGCAATGAGCGGGTCACATTATCCATGGTGCCAAGGTCAGTGCTGATGGCGCCTCTATCTCCCTTGTCCTCTGTTTCGGTGACCTTCTTCAGCTCGGCATGACCTTCGTTGAAAAGCACGGTCAGGGGTGAGTTGGGAAAACGATCCACTTGGGAGGCAATCGTATCAAAACTTTTTGCTTTCCAGAACAGGTCCATAAAACGGACCGATTCCGCATTGGCACGGTGCACCTGGTAAAATTTAAACATAATGATAGTCCATGAGACCACCGAGAAAGATATCAGAACAAACAGGACCAACTTGACAACAATGCCTGTGCCGAGCAGTAGGGCCACGTAACACCTCCAACCAAAATTTATCAAAAAAATCTATTCCTAACAGGTGTTCAAGTCAAGTTGAAAATGGCTGGAAATCGCCAGCTTAATGGCAGTTTATCGACCACATGTCCGACTTCATTGCGCCCGGATTGCTCAAAAAGCTTACTTTCTCGATAAGGCTGTGGTAAATACTTGAATCTTGAATATTAACGCTGTTAATAGCAAGCAGCTATTGGTGCAGTTGCTATGTCATTGTTTCACAATACACAAGAAGGAGCCGGTTATGTCAAAGAATAATGAGAATGCCGCTGCCGCTGTAATTGCTTTTGTATCAGGTGCTGTCATTGGCTCTGTAGCTGCGCTTCTGCTAACACCCAAGCCGGGTAGCGAAGTGCGGGCAAAGCTTGCTCTGTTTGGAGAAAATGCCGCGGACAGACTCAAAAAATACGGTAGCGAAGCCCGTTCCAGGGCCTGTTCGAAGCGCACAGGATCCGAACTCCGATATGACGGCGGGGATGGCTGGATTTAGGTTTAACATGCAGCCAGCCTGATATGATTCACCAATACAAAGGGCCGTTACAGGGAGAACAATCCCGAAAACGGCCCTTTGTTTCAATGATGGTATGGCTCTCCATTGATAATGGTGAAGGCTCTGTATATCTGCTCAAGCAGAAACACACGCACCATTTGGTGGGTGAACGTCATTCTGGACAACGAAAGCAGCCTTCCACGCCTGCGAAACTCATCCGAAAAACCATATGCCCCGCCGACAACAAACACCAGTTCGCCAAGACCGCTGTCGCGCTGCTTGCTAATATAAGCTGCCAAGCCTGCCGAGTCTGTCTGTTCCCCCCGTTCATCCATAATCACCACAGCAGCTCCGGCCGGCAAGCACTTTGTCAGCCGCTCACATTCGCGGCGTCTCATCTCTTCCGCTGCAGTGCCTTTCTCGTCACGCACCTCGCACATTTCGAACGGGGAATAACGCCGAATGCGGCCGACATAATCGCCTACAGCATCCTTGACCCATTGCTCGCGGCTTTTCCCAACGCAAACAACACGCAGCTTCATGGCCGCCCCTCCGCCTGCATCAGTTTTGATGTCAACAGCACGCACATCAAACAGGCAGCTCTGCCGGCAGGCCCAGTCTGTATAAGCCAGGCACTAATCGCGCGGCCTGCCCGCTTCATGTATGGTCATCGGCAACTCCACCACCTGAGCCATTTTCCACAGCCCATCCAGATCATAGTAACTGCGCAGCGGTTCATGGAATATGTGGACCAATACATCACCGTAGTCCATAACCACCCACTTGCCTTCGCTTTCACCCTCAATGTCATTCACCTTGCCGAATTTCTTCAGGCCAATGCGAATGCTATCGGTAACTGCCTGAACGTGACGATCGGACGTTCCAGAGGCAATCACCAGGTAATCTGCAATCGACGAGAGTCGGGATATTTCCAGCACTCTAATATCATAGGCCTTTTTGTCGAAGGCCAGCTCAGCACATTTAAGTGCCCGCTCCAGCGAAGTCAGTACTGCTTTAGGCTGCAATGCAACCGATTTGCTTGTGGTCATCAGATATAGATCCTTTGTTTCTTGATGTAAGCTTCCACTTGTGGTGGCAATAAATAACGTATCGAACTTTCACTACGCATCCTGGATCTGATCTCACTTGATGAAATACCCAGCAAGCAGCTATCCAGAAACTGCACCGTTGTTCCAGAACAGTGTACAACAGCAGCCTGTTCATCCAGCCGTTCGAATTGATGGCGGATAGCTGAAGGCAGTGCCATAAGCGGGTTGACGACCACATATCCGGGGCGCTGTACAACAATCAGGTTGCAGGAGGCAAATATCTGTTCATAGCAGTGCCACTGTGCCAGCTCGGAAAACGAGTCACTACCGATGATAAAAAACAGCTCATCCCCTTGGTTTTCCGCTTGAAATGCATTAATCGTATCTATGGAATACGATTTCCCGCCACGTTTGGCTTCCATGTCCGATATTTCAAAAAACGGATTGCCTTGAATAGCAAGCCGTACCATCTCAAATCGGTCTGTAAATGCAACCTCATCCACCAAAGGTTTGTGCGGAGGATCAGCAGCCGGAATAAACACTATTCGATCAAGCCCGCACACATCCCTGGCTTCTTCCGCTATCCGCAGATGACCAAGATGTATTGGATTGAACGTGCCCCCCATCAGGCCGGTTTTCATCACATCAGCTCTTTCTGGCCTTAACATCAGCCTGCAGCTTGAAACAACCTGAACGGGTGTGACATTTTGATGGCAAGCCCAGCATCACCATTCAAGACCTCAACCTATTTTACACCTATTGTCACACAGGCAGTCAAACCGTCAGAACCACAGCAGCGAGCAGCAAACACAACGAACGTTCAAAAAAACGAACACTGATACAACCAACAGGTTCTGCCACATGTTCGGCAGCCTCTGACCACCTTGCATGTTCACATTACGAACACTGCGCCTGTTGATTACAGAAATTCACTCAGTTTTTCGCGTTCATCCACAAGGTAGAATTCCAATGTTTTGCGCAAAGCTTCATCCGCGCTTGTAACCGGCATCCAGCCCAGGCACTCCTTGGCGCGTTTGATCGAAGGCACCCGTGTCAGCATGTCCTGATACCCCTTGCCATAGAACTTGTCCGAACTGATTTCTTCGATGCGGCATTTTTCTGCCTTGTGCCGATACAGCGGAAACTCCGAGACCATATCACGCAGTTTGCAGGCCAGTTCCCTGACCGAGAGGTCATTATCAGGATTACCGATATTGAAGATCTGACCATCAGCACAACCGTTTTCGTTCGCAATGATCTTCATCAGGCAGTCAATACCATCTTCGATAAAAGTGAATGATCGTCTTTGATTGCCGCCATCCACCAGCAAGATCGGCTCTTCCGCCAAAATATTGTAAAGAAATTGGGTTAAAACACGCGAACTGCCTTCTTTGGCGGTATGGATGCTGTCAAGTTTGGGGCCAATCCAGTTGAATGGCCTGAACAGTGTAAATTTCAAACCCTCATGCATGCCGTAGGCATAAATGACGCGGTCCAGCATCTGTTTGGCACAGGAATAAATCCAACGCTCCTTGGCAATCGGGCCAAGCATCAGAGGCGAATTCTCTTCATCAAACTCCCGATCTGGCGACATGCCGTACACTTCGGAGGTGGAAGGAAAAATTACACGTTTATTGTATTTATGACAAAGTCTGATGATCTTGAGGTTTTCTTCAAAATCCAGCTCGAAAACCCGCAGCGGAGCCTTCACATAGGTAACTGGCGTTGCAATTGCCACCAGCGGAAGTACAACATCACATTTTTTGATGTTGTACTCAATCCACTCCTTGTTAATGGTGATATCGCCTTCCAGGAAGTGGAAGCGTGGATCTCCCAGGGAACGTTCCAATTTGTCAAAGGCCATGTCAAGCCCGTACACCTCCCAGTCGGTCGTGGTCAGGATACGATGCGTCAAGGCATTACCGATAAAGCCGTTAACTCCCAGAATCAGCACTTTCATTTGATTATCTCCTCGAGCGGATGCGGGGCGGGGTCAACGCCTTTTCAGGCGCATTACCGCTAAACCGTAGCGTTATTCAAATACCATACAAGCATCAACCTCAAGATCTGCTGCGGCGAATTCCTTACCACCTTCCAGTTGCAACGAACGGAGCTCCAGCAAACCGTCACCCGTGCCGATCCTCAGCGGGGTTCGGTCAACTATCGTACCCGGTTCACCATGGCCCTCAACCGGCCAGGCCGACCAGATCAGCAGCTTTTTACCCCCGATGGTGGTGAATGCGCCGGGGTAGGGGTGGGTAACTCCACGAATCAGGTTGTATATCTGCACCGCGCTTTGCGTCCAGTCAATACGGCCATCAGCAGGTTTGCGTCCC
>DAONZY010000085.1:0-5318 GCA_035407085.1 Deltaproteobacteria bacterium
TCAGGCTGGCACAGGAACAGAGGCAGATCGTGATAAGCATCAGCAGGAAAGACCGTAAAACAGTCCCTAGCCGGCTTAGACGCTGTGCCCTGAAGATGACGGGCAAACATCGCCTGATCCTGTCTGCAGTGAAATCAGTGGTGATTGATATTGCGGTCATTTTTACACCGTGCATAAATTGGGATGTGTAACGGTTATTGGTAAAAGGAAAAACGGCGATGGCAGGGGCCTGAACCCCTGCCATCCTTCAGCATGTTTTCTTCTGGCAACCCCAGAAGAAAACCGGTTGGGAGGATCACAGCCCCCCATATGAAACTGCTACTTTCTCATCGACTTCTTGAAAGCGGCTTCTGCCATTCTGGCCTTCTGGGCCGACTGCTGTTTTTCCTTTTCTGCGGCCAGACGTTCCTTTTCTGCCGCAATACGCTCTCTTTCCTCTGCCATCTTTATGGCATTTTCAGCGCGGGCTGCGGCTGCATCAGCCTTTGCTGCTGCCGCATCAGCTGCCGACTTGGCTGCCTGTGCATCCTGCATCGCCTGATCCGCCTTTGCACCGGTCAGCTTTTCCTGTGCCTGCACCTTTTCCAGGTCGCCGGTTGTTGCGCAGCCGGCCACGAGAACGGAAGAGACTGCCAGCATCGAGATCGCCATGAGCATCCTTTTCATCACGTATCACCTCCTTTCTGCTGAAATAATGTCCACACGCCTATTACGCATGGCCATTTGCTGTTGAAGCAATTTACACAAACCCTATCTGCCGGCGGTGTCGAACACCACCCCAGTCAGGTTCAGGTCAATCTTCAGGCGCCTGGCCACAGTCCGGGCCTTGTCACCATCGTCAAATGGCCCGGCCACAACGCGGTAGCCGCCCTTCTTCGGCATGACACGCGCCGGGATGGCCGGTCCCTGGTGGTTGATGATGGCTGCCATGCGCCTGGCATCCTTCTCCTCGCTGACAACGGCTGCCAGCACATACCATGCATCGTCCCTCCATTCCGGAGGAAGCGGTTTGCCGTACAGCACAGCGGGGTGTTCCAGTTCTGTTATGTTTTCTGCCGACGGCACCCCGGGCCGGTTCATATCCAGGATGGGAACCGGGATACCCCGCGCTTCACGCTGTATACCCCTGACCTGACCCCAATCCAGCTTGCGCGCCGTGCTCCGCTCAATCCTTTTGAGACGTTCCTCAAATCTCCCGGCTGTCCGTTTATCCGTATCCTCCAGGGGCGCATGGGCTTCCAGGTAGATCACGCCATTACGCTTCCCTACCAGATAGGGCTGGTTGACGATCATTACCGGCGTATTGACCGGGGTATCCTTGTAAAGCTGCGCGATGTTTTCCGGATAGAGTCTCAGACAGCCATTAGTGGCCTGAAGACCGATGCTGGCCAGCTTGTTGGTGCCATGGATCAGGTAGCCGGACTTGCCCAGATACAGCGCATATTCGCCCAGCGGATTGTCCGGTCCGGGCGGAATCTTTCCCGGCAGCGGATCGCCCTTTTTTCTATGATCAGCAGCAATCGAGGCCGGCACATGCCAGGTCGGCCGGAACGCCTTGCGCAGCACGCGTGTGCTCCCCCGGGGGGTGGGACGTTCGATGGTTCCGATGCCGACCGGATAGGTCATAACCTGCATCTGGCCATTCTGGTCGCCATATTGAAACAGCCGCATGGAGGCCAGATTGACGACAATCCCCTTGCGCGGCGCATCGGGCAGAACAAAACCCAGCGGCAGAATAATGCGTCTGCCCTGCTCAGGCACCCATACATCCACCCCCGGATTGGCGGCGCTGAGCGCATTGACACCAAGACTGAAGTGCCGGGCGATATCCGCAAGCGTATCCCCCTCGGCAATCCTTACGGCATGGAGTTGACCGATCACGTCCACATCCCGGGCGAGATCAAAGCGGTTCAGCTCAATCTGCCCGGCAGCCCCCTGCGATGAAATCCTATCCTGGCCACCGGATGCAGATTTAAAGACTGAACACCCCTGCATGTACAAGGCAAACAGGCCCAGCAATGCAAACAGTGTCAATCGAACCAGACAGATACGGGACAGCTTTTGCGGCATGGATGAAGACACCTTTCATGGCAACCGGATGAGGCTTCTGGCGTGTGCAAACAGGCACAAAAAAAGCCGGATTGCTGAAATATATTGATATTTCGGCAACCCGGCTGTCTCAGTAAGACCCTGTAGGCTTTCCGCCCCATCCTCGCGAATGGTTAAGTATTATCGTCTATCTTTAATTAATTTTGACTTTTATAACATCGCGATTAATGTCTGTCAATCATTTTAACCTGGAAACTGTTTTCACTCTCACAGTAAACCAGAACACAAAGTGTATTACTGGTTACGGCCAAAACAAATCCACATAAGAGTGATCAGCATTTCAGGTACATAAGCCCGGCAAGAGTGAATCAAAAAAACAAGACGCTTGACAACAGTTTTCAGTCCTGGCCCTCAAAAACAAAAAAGGCACCTTAGGAATTAACCTAAAGTGCCGTATTTTGCTTCAAATGGTCGGGGAGACAGGATTTGAACCTGCGACCCTCTGCTCCCAAGGCAGATGCGCTCCCAGACTGCGCTACTCCCCGACGAAAGACAAGTTATATAGCACAGGCTCGAATAGCAAGGCAAGCATTATCTGCATTTGTTATGCAAATCATTTTTGCGGCATCAGCCGATGAACTGTTTGACCGAGGCGACGATACCGCTGGCGTCCAGTCCCAGCAAGGCGCGCAGTTCGGACTGTTCCCCCTGCGGGATCGGCATATCGGGATAACCGAGCCGCAGCACCCTGACACCGCACATGTCACGCTGTTCCAAAAGCTCCAGCACAGCGCTGCCAAAACCGCCCTGCACGGCGTTTTCCTCCAGCGTGACCAGCAGACCGAAACGCTCGGCCATCTCCAGCACCAGCACTTCATCCAGCGGTTTGACAAAACGCGCATTGACCACCGCCATGCGGATGCCCAGTTGTTCTTCAAGCAGCTCGGCGGCCTGCATAGCCGGGTAAACCATGGAACCAAGCGCCAGCATGGCGCCATGGTCTCCATCGCGCAACAGTTCGCCCCGGCCGACCGGCAGCGGTTTGACAATTTGATCCAAAGCAACACCGTATCCGTTACCCCTCGGATAGCGCAGGGTTACGGGCGAGCCCAGCTCCAGAGCCGTGGCCAGCATGTGCTGCAACTCGTTTTCATCCTTGGGCGCCATAACGGTCATGTTGGGCAGATGGCGCAGGTAGGAGATATCAAAGGCGCCGTGGTGGGTTGGGCCGTCATTGCCAACCACACCGGCACGGTCCATGGCAAACACCACCGGCAGGTTCTGCAGGCAGACATCGTGAAAGACCTGGTCATAGGCCCGCTGCAGAAACGAGGAATAGACAGCAAATACCGGCTTGAGGCCACTGGCGGCCATGCCGGCTGAAAAGGTGACACCGTGCTGCTCGGCAATACCCACATCAAAGAAACGCCGGGGAAATTGTGTAGAAAAGCAGCCAAGACCGGTGCCGTCCGGCATGGCGGCCGTAATGGCGGTGATCCTTTCATCTTCGGCAGCCAGCTTGCACAGTGTGTTCCCGAAAACAGCGGTATAGGAAGCTGCCCCGCCCTTGCCCTTGAGTACCTTGCCGGTTGCCACATCAAAGGGGCCTACACCATGAAACAGGGCCGGATTATCCTCGGCCGGCTTGTAGCCCTTACCCTTTTTGGTCAGTACATGCACCAGCACGGCGCCGTCGATCCGTTTCACCTTTTCCAGCGTTTCCACCAACATGGGCAGGTCATGGCCATCGATCGGGCCAATGTACTCGAATCCGAAGGCCTCGAACAGCATGCCGGGCGTGAACAGCCCCTTGAAGGACTCCTCCATCTTGCGCGCCAGATGTAACATGTGCTGGCCCACGTTATCCATGCGCCCCAGGAATGACTCCATGTTCTTCTTCAGCCGCTGGACAAACTCGCTGGTGGCTGTACGGCTCAGAAAGTTGGACAGTGCGCCGACGTTTTCAGCGATGGACATCTCGTTATCGTTCAAGATGACGATCATGTCCTTGTTCATGTGACCGGCATGGTTGATGGCCTCATAGGCCAGACCGCCGGTCATGGAGCCGTCGCCGATCACAGCAATTACCTTGTTGGAACGATGATCCAGATCGCGGGCAGCAGCAAAACCGGTGGCAGCCGAGACCGAGGTGGAGGTATGACCAACATCAAAGCTGTCATGGCAGGATTCACAACGTTTGGGAAAGCCGCTGATACCGTTCAGTTTACGCAGCGAGGCAAAGCTGTCACGGCGACCGGTCAGGATCTTGTGGGCATAGGCCTGATGACCCACGTCCCAGACGATCTTGTCAGCAGGCGAATCAAAGACCCGGTGCAGGGCGATGGTCAGTTCCACCACCCCCAAAGACGGCGCCAGATGCCCGCCGTTACTGGCACAGGTATCAATAATCAAGCGCCTGAGCTCTTCGGCGACGACAGGCAACTGTTTGGCCGACAGGGCCTTAAGTTCCGTAGGTGTATTTATGCTTTCCAGGAGAGACATATGGTCCTTTAATCGGTTCAGTTCTTGCGTTTGACGATATAGGCCGCGATTTCCCGCAGCGGATCAGCCTCAGCGCCAAAGACTTCCAGCGCTTTGAAGGCCTCGTCCATCATCGAGCGAGCCTCTTCCTTGGCCGCAGCCAGCCCCATCACAGCCGGATAGGTGGCCTTGCCGCGTTCCTGATCACTGCCGGCATCCTTGCCGATCTCCTCGGTGGTGCCTTCGATATCGAGGATATCGTCGGCAATCTGGAAGGCCAGACCGGCTGCCTCGCCGTAGCGGGTGATGGCAGCCAGCTTACCCTGATCGGCTCCGCCCAGGACAGCACCGGCCACAACCGCAGCCTTGATCAACGCCCCGGTCTTGTGGGTGTGAATATACTGCACCGTGGGCAGATCCATGCCCGGTTTCCCTTCGCTCTCCATGTCGACCACCTGACCACCCACCATGCCGTAGGAACCTGCACACGTTGCGATCTCATGGATCACCGCCAGGCGGCTGATCGGGTCGCACTGCGCTGCAAAAAGCGGGTCGCTGATCAACTTGAAGGCCTCGGTCAGCAGCGCATCACCGGCCAGGATAGCAATGGCCTCACCGAAGACCTTGTGGTTGGTGGGATTGCCGCGCCTGAAATCATCGTCGTCCATGGCAGGCAGATCATCGTGGATCAGCGAATAGGTGTGAATCATCTCGATGGCGCAGGCAGCCGGCATGGCCTTTTCCGTATCGCCTCCCACCGCCTGGCAGGCCGCCAGCATCAGCACCGG
>DAONZY010000085.1:5418-7515 GCA_035407085.1 Deltaproteobacteria bacterium
TGGCCTTTTCCGTATCGCCTCCCACCGCCTGGCAGGCCGCCAGCATCAGCACCGGGCGTACCCTCTTGCCGCCGGCAAACACCGAATAGCGCATGGACTTATGCAGACTTTCAGGCCGTTCCCCCTCCTTAGGCAGATATTTGTCAAGAGCGGCATCTACGCGCGCAATCTGTTCTTTCAGGTATGTTTTCAAATCCATAATTTGTTCCTTTTTTCCTTAGTCTGTGACGCCAGAATGCCGTAATGTCTGAAAGAACCGGGGCCCGCACGTCGCCGTGCCGTGGCAGGCCATTCACCCTGCTGGTCCTCCGCCAGAAAGACACTATCTGACTGAAACGCAAAGGCAGAGGCCTTTCGGACCAGTGAAGGCATGGAGGCGTCACGGATTCATAGTTTATGTTTACTTAACCTTTTCTGCCTCAACCTCAAAGGGTTCGCGGCCAAAACTGCCATCCTTGCGTTTGAGCAGCATCTCCACCTTGCGTTCCGCCTCATCAAGCTTCTGGGAGCAGATTGAGGCATGCTTGACCCCTTCTTCAAAGGCCTTCAGCGAATCTTCCAAAGAAAGCGCCCCCCCCTCCAGCCGGTGGACGATCTCTTCCAGTTTTTTCAATGATATTTCGAATTTATCGGTTGCCATGACCTGTTCCCCAAAAGGTTGTTATTATTTCAGAATAGCGGATAGCCGTCAAGCCTTACCAGCCTCTTCCAGCGTTTCCTCAACCACGCAACGAAGCTCGCCGCGGTGCAGCCTGACACGCAGCCTGTCGCCGCTGATCAGCTCTCCGGACTCACGCACCAGACGGTTGCCGGGCAGCTTCATCGCCAACGCATATCCCCGGGACAACGTACTCAGTGGTGAAAGCACATCCAGGCGGGCCGCGTTTTCCACAAAGCGCTGACGCAACTCATCCAGCCTCTGCTGCAGCGAACGTTCGGCATGTGTCGACAGGGAAACCAGCTGCTGGCGCAACATTTCCATGCTGCGCAGTGGGGAGTGGTGCAGCAGCCCGGACTCCACCCGTTCGAACCGGCTGCGGCGCTGGTCAGCCCCGTTTTGTAAAGCAACCTCCAGCCTTTGTGAAAGATCATCCACCCGCTGAGACAGATGCCCAAGCATGGAGGACGGGTCGTGAATCCGGCGCCTGAGCGCCTCCACCCGCACCTGCAGACCGCTGACCCGGTTTTCCATGGCCAGTTGCAGGCGCCGTGAATAGCCCTCAACCCGGCTGCGCAGTTCGTTGGAGCTGGCCACCACCAGTTCGGCAGCCGCCGAAGGGGTCGGCGCCCGCAGGTCTGCGACAAAATCACAGATGGTCCAGTCCGTCTCATGCCCAACAGCGGAAATCACCGGGATACGGGACCTGTGCACCGCCCTGGCCACCACCTCTTCGTTGAAGGCCCACAGGTCTTCCAGCGAGCCGCCGCCGCGACCGACAATCAGCACATCCACCAGCCCCAGCCTGTTCATGTCATCCACGGCCCTGGCGATCTCCAGCCCGGCACCCTCCCCCTGCACCCGCACCGGATAGAGCAGCACTTCAAGGGAGGCGAACCTGCGCCGAAGCACATTGATGATGTCATGGATGGCCGCACCGGTAGATGAGGTAACCACCCCTACCCGCTTGGGAAAATCCGGCAGAGGCCGCTTGCGAGCCTCGTCAAACAGCCCTTCTTTGGCAAGCCGTTCCTTCAGCTGCACAAAGGCCATCTGCAGCGCCCCCACCCCGGCCGGCTCCATATACTCGCAGATCAGCTGGTATTCACCGCGCTGGTCATAGACGGAGATGCGTCCGCGCACGATCAGCCCCATGCCGTCCTGCAGGCGGAACTTCAGGTTCTTGGCAGCGCCTTTGACCATGACGCAGCGCAACTGGGCGCCGCCGTCCTTGAGGGAAAAATAGACATGTCCGGAGGCCGGAAAGGAGAGATTGGAGACCTCCCCCTCCACCCAGACCTGCTCGAAGTTTTCCTCCAGCACACCGCGCAGCAGGGCGGTCAGCCTGCTGACAGTCAGAATGGTTTTTTCAGAAAATATATCTATGGCGCTATCACCGTATCATAGCTATTTAGTTTCCGTCCGGAAAGGGTGCTTTT
>DAONZY010000086.1:0-7416 GCA_035407085.1 Deltaproteobacteria bacterium
TGTCAACCGCCACGTTTATTTTCCAGTCCCGTCGCCAAAGTTATTTTCCAGTTTGGCGATCAACAGGAGTTCCATTTAGGTAATGATTTATTGCTGAGGACGGCCTCGTTTTCGGTATGACTCTCCCTTGAGTGGCAGGTGATGCGCTTTATGCGCCAGCCTGTCCATGAGTGAGTTTGCCAGTACCTGGTCAGGGAAGAGCCCGGGCCAGTCTCCCGGTGGCCGGTTCGAGGTAATGATGATGCTCCCCCTGTGGTGCCGTTCGGCCACGATCTCGTAGAAAGCCTCGGTCTGTTCCTGAGTGAAACCGATCAGGCCGAGGTCGTCGATAATGAGCAGGTGCGGTTTCAGCAGCGTTCTCATGACATCCTCATACGCCCCCTCCACCCTGGATGCTGTCAGCTTGCGGAAGAGCTTGATTGCCGTGGTGAAGAGCACGGTGTAGTTGCTACGGCAGGCCCTGTTGCCCAGTGCCTGGGCCAGATGGGTTTTTCCGGTGCCGGGTGGACCATACAGGATCACATGTTCCTTGCGCTCAATAAAGAGGCAGGTTCCCAAGTCCTTGATCGCCTTAGGGTTAATGCCTGGCACTGCCGTAAAGTCGAATTCCTCAAGTGCCTTGTACTCCTGGAAGTCCGCCTGTTTCAGCCGCCTTTGGACACTTTGGGCAAGACGTCTTTCTACCTCGTCCTGAAAGATGATCTCTAGGAATTCGAGGTAGCCGAGATTTCCTTCCCGCGCCTGTTCCAGACGGACCTCCAGAGAGTCGGCGATACCGGAAAGCCTGAGCGATTTGAGAGCAAGCTGCATGCTGGGAGATGGTCTCATAGTGACACCTCCCCGAAGCTTGCTGCCGGGTGCAGCAGTTCGCGCCCTTCGGCCGAGACCGGCGGCGGGGTTGCTGCCGGAGTAATCTGCGGCAGCCCTTTCTCCAGGAGCCTCTTTACTGCGGAATGGCTGTTAGAGCCGTTTTCTAAAAGATGGCGGCAGACAGCATCCAGTTTCTCTGCGCCATGTTTCTCGCCGAGCCGCAGGATGGCTTGCGCTTTGCGCAGATGCACCAGGGCATGGGGCGCCAGGATCTCGTCAACCAACTGTCCGGCAAACTCTCCCATCCGGTGAGCCTCCTTTTTGCACCAGGCGGGCTGAAACTGGAGGAAAAGTTTCTTTCCGTCAGGATAATCATTGAGATCGGTGCGCCAGACGCCGGGACGGTGGGCCGCTGGATGGGTCTTGATTTTGGCGTCCTTGTGGAAGATGTCTACCATCGTGAGACCGCCGCGCACCCAGACCTTCTTGCCCACATAACGGGTCGGAACGGAGTAGTAGCTTTTCTCGAAGACTACGTGATGATCGGGATGGACCGTGCATTCCTTCCAGAGTGGCATGTCGAAGCGGGTGACGGGAAGCTCCTTGAGCGTTATCTTCTCGCCCCGCTCGAAGCGCAGGCAGGGTGCCTCGTGGGTCGTGCCATGTGGTCTCTGCCCGATCTCGTCGCGGCACCAGACAACGGCCTTCTCATTTGCCTCGGCCAAGTCGGCATAGGTTCGACCGGCGGCAAGCTGTTGTCTCACTACCGGCATAGAGCGCTCAACCTTCCCTTTGTGTTCAGGAGTGCGCACTTTGGCCGGGTCGGCAACGAAACCGTAATGCCGTTCCAGTTCGGCGTAGGCCCGGTTGACGGTGGGATCATACAGATCCGGCTTCACCACACCGCTTTTAAGGTTATCAAGGAGCACAGTGGCGGGAACACCGCCGAAGAACTGAAAGGCCCGGATATGGCAGTCAATCCAGGTGGCCACATCCTGGCGCTCGACGAAACGGACAAACCTGTGCCGGCTATAGGAAAGCGTCATGACAAATGCCCACAGTCTCTTGCGTACCCCGCCAAGGACAAGGGCTACCTGGCCAAAATCCACCTGGGCCTGCGTTCCAGGCTCTACTTCGAGCCGTACCGTTACGGCAGGCTGAAACGGGACAATTGTCTGGATGTAGCGATTGATACTGCGCTCACTGAAATTGTGTCCGGCCTCCAGCAATAGCCGCCAGATCTGCCTGGCGGTCATGTCCGGCTCAGCAAGCAGTTGCCTGATTCGCTCGTCATGAACGGCAATTGCTTTACGAGCCGGGGCAGCACTTCGGCTGCCGGAGACCTTCGCTGTCACCTTCAGGGCGATGGCAGCCACCTCTTCGTGGCTGCTCCCTGTCGTCAATCCGTCAGCCATAGCCAGCTTCAGATAGTTGCGCAGCGTGGGGCGCGTAATACCCAGACTCTCGGCAATCCTGCTTTTGCTGCGGCCCTGTTGCCACTGATACAACACTTCACTAATCTCGATCATCGGTATGCTCCTTCGTGCCATGAGGTCTCCTGCGTGGAAATGATCCACACAGGGTAGAAGGAATTCCGTTAATCGCGTCAGTGGAAAATCAACTTGGCGACAATTGCAGCCAAACTGGAAAATTAACTTGGCGGCAGAGGTGGAAAATTAGATTGGCGACAACCATGACTGAACTGGAAAATTACCATGGCGGTCGACAGGCTATCCGCATTTTGCAAATGGTGTCCTGATAACGATATGCCGCCGCAGACGCCAAAATATCCTCTCCAGCCAAACGCATTGGCGGAAATACGAAAGTAACCGACTCGAATGTAGAAATAATAGCAGCTACCAGATCACCAGGATCGGCCCCAATCTCGAATGCGAACTCCGACAGCATATCGTTTTCACATAATGTCTCTATCGGTCTTCCTGAGATGAAGTGTGGCGCCTGCCCATCATAGACTTTTTGAAAAATAATCTCATGCCATCTGCTGGAGAGGAATGCGTAACCCTGAATAGACGTGGTTTGCCACCATAGCTTTAAGCTGATGCTCCAACACTGGTGAAAAAAAACATCGTAAAACGCCACGGCTGTTTCGATTTCAATGCCCAATTCTTTGAATGGAGAAATCTCTAAACAAATCCTCTGTCCCATATTGCCTCCTTGTGTGCTTGATAAATATAAATACCAAAAATGACCAATTCCGTTCAATTCAAGAGACAGAATAAGTCGCACTAGCAAGGAGAGTGTAAATAACTATTTGAAAATACATCTTACAAAACTATCATGTATCAAACCTGCACACCTCATAAACCCGCCTTAATCCATATTCCCTCGACTCTTTTCTAAAGCTCCTTATCCAGTTCAAAATATTACGATATTCTGCGGCGCGATGCCATTACAGCCGTTGTTGGACAGAGCACTTTTGCATACAGTTGTCTGCCGATCACTTACCCAGCCTTGATCCGGGAAAATATCAGTCCCTGGTAACGGCTTCTGAGAATTGACGCTGCAGTACATGGGTTCCAACCGGCAGGCCGACATGGGCTGAGATCACACTGCACTTGACCTTGAACAGGAAGAAGATATCGGCATCTTCACCACTGAGCGATTCGTAATTGCCCTGTCCCTTGGCAATGACCAGATCCGCACTCTCAAACCGCTTGCGGAACTCCCGGCTGCAATCGGAGAGAATCGTGCCGGGGGCGTCGGAGCCATTATCGATAACCTCCACCAGATCACACAGTCCGGCGACAGCGGCATCCGCACGGGTGGCATCGTTTACAACCGCCCCACCCCGGACAGCAACCGTTACGCGATCAGTCGGCAACTGCTCGATCAGCAGACGGTCGAAAACAATTTCGCCGGCGTTGTCTGCCAGATAGAGGATGCTGCGCGCCCCTTGCAGCGCATCGCGGAACATGTTCATGTCCCCATGAAAAGGTTCATTCAGGGTATTGTCAATTGCACTGCGGGCCTCACTTTCACTGATGTCCCCCCTGACACCCAGATCGATGATATTGCCGGCAATGGCCAACCGAAGCGCCCTGAAGAGGGGGGCATCCGAGCCGCTGACTTCAGCGGCAAGCACAGGCAGCATGCCGCTGGCCATCGCGTTGAAGCGGTTTTTGACCTCCAGATAGGGGTCGGCCATGCCGCTCAGTTGCCGCACCCTGCGGTGCAGCTGCTGCGCGATTGCGGGCGGAGACAGGGCAAGATCCATCACGGCGGCGTCCTGCAGCAATTCCCGCAATATCTGCTCATGGACAGCGGCATCATTGGTGGCAAACCTGGCCGCTTCAAGCCCTTGGCGGACAATGCAGGGAATGCAGTCCAGTGTTGTGTTCATAATCCGGTCACCCCAATTGTTTGGTTTAAAGACACGTCGGCAATCCAAGTTGCAAATCTTTCTGGCTGTACACTATAAACCACCACGGCTGTGAGTTGCCCCAAAAAAACGAGCGGCGACTGTTCATGTCGCCGCTCGAAATTTCAAGCCATCTCAGAAAACCTTATCAGCGCGTAGGCCTGGTGCCGATGTTGTGCATCTCAAAGTTTGCCCTGGTGCCGCTGTGGGTCGGGAAGTTGACACTGCCCAGCTCGATCCCCAGGGCGTCGATATTGTACGGTCCAAACTTCTTGCTCCACTCGTAAACACCCAGGTCAATCCCGACCTGTACCTGCAGCGAGGGGGTCAGTGTGGCGCTGACATTGTACTGGGGGTTGTAGAGATCCACCCCCCAATTGCCGGCTGCATTCCTTTCGCTGACCGTAAAGGTTCTGGGCACATTATCCACACTGATGGATGTAGTGCTGGGAGCAGCCTGATAACCTTCAACCCCCAGGTTCAGCCGTCCGCTATGGGCCATCAGTGAGACGCCCGGATTGAGGGCGGCATAGCCGATGCCCATCTCCAGCGCCAGTCCAATCGGTCGGCCCGCAACAGTAAAATTGAAAAGCTGTTTGGGGGTATTGCCCAACTGGGGCGTGAAGTCCTTGCTGAAATCAAAACCGCGCATGCTGCTCGGACAGCTGTAAGAGATGTTCGGGCCTGGAATGGACGCATAGAACTTGCAAGTAGCCCCGATCTCGAATACGAACTCCTTGCCTTTGAATATCTTGTCACCCGGCAGTCCGGTACCTGCATAAAAAGCCGGATCGCCATCCACCGGGGTGGCCTGAACATTCACAGTGGCCCGTTGGGCACACAGATAGGCGTTCTGACTGTTTGTGCGGTCAAAATTGCCCTGGCAGATCTGGTTGGCCGGATAATCCAGGATGCGCTGATTGGATATGCCGTAGACCTTGTCGATGGTCGATTTGGCCTTGATCTCGAATGGCCAGCGCAGGCCGAATCCGGCTGTGATGTTGTAGTTGAAGCTGGCATAGTAACGGTCATGCCACCACCGTTCCTTGGCAAAGGTTACTTCGAAACGGTCTCCAAAGGTCTTGCCAATGGTCCAGCCGGTCAGGGCCTTGGCCGTCATTTCCTTGGTTGTCGGAAAGGTATAGGTGGTGGGGGTATTGGTGTTGCCCTGGGCCTGGGAGAGGGCCGACTGATTGATCCCAGCCGCCCCCTGCTGTGCCAGTGCCATACCGCCACCGGCAGCACTGGCGCCTGCTGTGAAGCCGGTACGCCCCGCAATGGCGGTCTGCTGTATTGATGTCAACTGATTGAGCCGTGGGATGGGGCGTCTGAAATCAAACATCTCCATGGCCGGCACCTTCTTGAACTGATAGGCCACATAGGGCACCACCGACTCGTGGTTGATGATCTTGGTGGTGTCATCCTTGTTCAGGATCTGATTCAGCAGCTGGGCATCGGTCATCTGCAGGAACGGCTTGACCCTTACAGATTCTGGATCGTTGGGCGCTGCGTTGATGCGCTGCTGGATCTTCGCCCTGATCTGGGCCAGATACTGCTTGCTCTGCGGCCTGATCGCTCGTCCGGTCGGCTTGAAACAGATCGAGATGCCGGCCCGCTCCAGTTCCGGGGCGCAGGGATCCTTGGCATCCAGCAGCATGGTGCGTTTGACGTACAGACGGTCGCCCAGATCCTGCACATCTTCGGTGTACTGCATCGGCCTTTTCAGCATGCGACTCTGAAAAGCCGGATCAAAAGCCTTTTTCAGGGCCATATCGTTCCTGAAGCTAGTACCGCGGATATAATCCTTGACCCGAAACTCCATCCCTTCCGCAATCCTGACCTTGTCTTTCCTGATCCTGGTCTCCCAGTTGGCAACCGGTGTCAGATTCTGCATTGGATAGGCTGCCGGCTGAACCTTTACTGGCGCAGCAGCCCCTGGGCGCTGCTGACCCGCTGCCGAAGCTGCGGCCGCTGCCGGAGTCGTAACCCTGACAACACCTGCGGCGTTGCCGCTGCTTACCAGCATGACATTAAAGGCGTTGCCGCTGCGCAACAGGGCTGCCGGGATATTATAGACCAGCCTGCCGTTTGGTGGGCGTACCGCCGATGTGCCCACAATCTGGCCGGCTGCATTGCGAACCGTGACCGTTACCGGCACACCCCGGAAAGACAGGTCGATGACCATCTGACCTGCAGCCGCGACCGAGACCTTGAACTGCTGGGGCCGGTTTCTGGCAACCGAAAACTGCTGCTGCGTAATCTGTGGCGACGCCTGTACGGGCGACGGAGCCGCCTCAACCATGGACGCCATGACCACAATAGCTGCAGATGCCATAAATAATGATTTTCCCATGTAACCTCCCTGTATCGGTTAGTAAGATCTGTTTCAGGCCTGCCCGGAATCAGTCGATCCTGACCAGCTCCACACGGCGATTTTTGGCCCGCCCCCCATCGGTGCTGTTGTCAGCAACCGGTTTGTCGCGCCCCATGCCCGCCGCTTCCAGACGTCCCGAGGAAATGCCGCGCTGTTCCAGCGCACGCTTGACAGCATTGGCACGCATTTCGGAAAGCCGCTGATTGCCGGCCGGATCACCGGTGTTGTCAGTATGCCCCTCAACCCTGACGCGCAGACGACGATTCTTTTTCAGCATGCCGGCCACTTCGTCCAGAATCCCGTTAGACTCACTGCGGATTGTCGCCCGGCCGGTGTCAAAGTTGATGTATAGCGCCACATGGCCGTCCCGCTCCAGACCGTCGTAGATATCGCGGGCAGAAAGCTCCTGTTTCATCTCGCCGCGCTCAACAATCAACAGTGTGATGGCGCGGCGATTCGGCGGTGTGCTGACCTTGACCCACACCTCAGCGCCATCCTTCCGCAGTACCATGTGGATGTCAGAACGATTCTCCCTGATGACCCGGCCGCCAATCTGTGTAAAGGCATTGGAGTAGTTGCGCAGAATCTGCAGCACAGAGCGTTCCGGATTTTTTTCCTCGGTACGGTAGGTGATCTTGTAGGTCTTGCCCTCCACATTGACCTTGGTATTGCCGTCATAAAATGTTCCCCGGTCAAATTCAGTTACCCTGTACTGGTCGATGTAATAACCGGATAAACGCGAGAACATGGGATGATCCTCGCTCCCCGGTTTGTCATATTTTGGTCTTGCCGCCTCGGCCAGACCAACACACATCATCAGGACAACCGCCACCAGCATTCCTATCCGTCTGAA
>DAONZY010000087.1:0-6957 GCA_035407085.1 Deltaproteobacteria bacterium
AACTCGGCAGGATTTTGGGAGTCAAGACGATTGTCAGCGGCACGGTACAGAGCTATGGCGGCATTTTCGAGATTAATGCCCGCCTGATCAATGTGGAAACCGGCTCAATCATTACTGCCGAGAAGATCACAGCCAGTTCAACCTCCCGTCTGTCAGACCTGGTCAGCCGCATCTCGGCCAAGATCAAACACCATTTCCCGCTGCAGGGCTACGTGGTTAAACGTAACGGCAGCAGGGTCATCATCGACCTGGGCATGTCCTCCGGTGTTCGGCCGGGCATGCAGTTCACCGTCTACACCGAGGGTACCCCCATCAGACATCCTAAAACCGGAGAGATCCTCTCGGTGGAACGCCGCACCAAGGGTATGGTCAGGATTCTGGATGTCAAGGACAAGACATCCACCTGCAGCATCAGCAAAGAAAAGGGCGCCAATGCCATCCGGGTCGGCCAGCTGATAACCGGCATCCTGGCCGAAGACGAGGAACAGTCAATTGCCGTTTCCGACCCGCTGCCCCCGCCCGAAGAAAAACCGGTTTCAGCAGAAAAACCACAACCATCCCGTAAAATTGTCGAACCGACCAAGCCGGAACGTGTTACTGCAGAAACCGAAACCACACCCCGGCATGTACAGCTGCCGGTTGCCGGCGCATATGCCATCCTGTCCGGTCACACCAATGATGTCAAAAGTATCGCCTTCAGTGCGGACGGCAGCATGGCCGCTTCAGGCGACGGAGACAAGACCATCATCCTCTGGGACACTGCCGGCTGGAGACAAACAGCAACGCTGAAAGGACACAGCGGCGACGTGCAGACCCTGCAGTTCAGCCCGGACAATCGCCTGCTGGCCTCCGGCAGTCGGGACGACAGCGTGATCATCTGGAACGTGGGGCGGCAGGAACAGATGTTCATGTTCAAGGTAAAGGACCGGGTCAACTCGGTCGATTTCAACCCCAGCGGCAGCTATCTGGCAACCGGCGCCAACTCCGAGAACATCTACCTGTGGGACATCCGCAACGGCACCCATATCAGGACCTTCACCGGCAAAAGCGACATATACTCCCTGGACTTCAGCCCCAACGGCCGTTACCTGGTAACCGCCGGAAACAACAAGATCATCGACATGTGGGATGTGCACAGCGGCCGCCGGATCAGGGGCTTTGAGGGCCATAACCGCAACGTCAGAAGTGTGGCATTCAGTCCGGGCGGCAAACTGCTCTTTTCCGGCGGCAACGACAAGCGAATCACCATCTGGGAAGTTGCCTCCGGCAAACGCCTGCGCGAGTTGACAGGGCACACGGATGATATCATCGCCCTGGCAGTCAGCCGCAACGGGCACCGCATGGTCTCTGCCCAGAGCGACCGTTCCGGCGCCCTGCTGATCATCTGGGATCTGAACCGCTACCGCGAGGTCAAACGGCTCAGAACCGACAAACGGGCGGAAGCAATTGCCCTGAGCCCCAATGGTCGCTACCTGCTGGTTGGCCGTCAGGAGGGTGTGCTTGTTTACCGTCTGGACTGAACTGCCACAATGGATCTGATCACTACCCATATCAATGCGGACTTTGACTGCCTGGGAGCGATGGTCGCTGCTGCCCGCCTTTATCCAGGGGCCATCCTCTCTTTCCCCGGCTCCCAGGAAAAGGGTGTCCGGGATTTCATATCCCATCACCCCGAATACCTCCCGCCGCTTACCCGCGCCAAACAGGTTGACCTGAACCAGGTCAAGCGCCTGATCATCGTCGACTGCCAGCAAGCTGACCGCATCGGCCGATTCGCCGAAATGCTTGAGCGCCCAGGCCTGGAGGTGCACATCTACGACCACCACCCGATCACTGAAAACAGTATTGTCGGGAATCAAAAGAGCATACGCCCGTGCGGCGCAGTCTGTTCCATCATGGCCGGGCTACTGCGTACCAGGCGCATCCGTCCAACCCCGGAAGAAGCCACTCTGATGATGCTCGGCATTTTCGAAGATACCGGCCGGCTGCTGTTCCAGAATACCACCCAGGAAGATTTCAGGGCCGCCGCATGGCTGCTCAGGCATGGTGCCCGGCTCAACGTTGTGGCTGAGCACATCTCCCAGGAGCTGACCGCCACGCAGATCGAGCTGATGAACACGCTGCTGAAAAACCTCAAGACCACCACCATCAATGGCATTGACATCTCCATAGCACATGCCTCCTGCGGCAACTATGTCGCCGACATGGCCGCCCTGGCCCACATGATGATGGACATGGAGAATCTGGATGCGCTCTTTCTGGTTGTGCAGATGGACAAGAGCATCTATATCGTTGCCCGCAGTCGTGTCCAAGAGGTCAACACCGGTGAGATCCTGCGGCGATTCAATGGTGGCGGCCATGCAACGGCAGCATCTGCTGCCGTACGAGAACAGCCGCTCCGGCAGGTTTTGAAGAAGCTGGAGGAATTATTGCTGCTTGAGGTGGCACCGCGCATTTCTGCGGGCGACATCATGTCCTCGCCAGTCAAGACCATGCCGGCCACGCTTGACATCAATGCAGCCCGCGAACTGTTGACCCGTTACAACTGCAACGCCATGCCGATCATGCAGCAGGAACGGATGCTGGGCATTATCTCGCGCAAGATCGCGGACAAGGCCCTTTACCACGACCTGGGGCAATCACCGGTTGGCGAGTTCATGCACACGGAATTCCTGCGCGCCACGCCTTCCACAACTATCGCCGAAATCCAGGAATACATGATCGAGGGCAACCGGCGCTTTGTGCCGGTCTTCGACGGGGATACGCTGGTTGGAACAGTCACGCGCACCGACCTTTTGCGTCACATGTACGGAGGCAAGAAAGGGCAACCGGAGTCACTCTACGACCTGGACTCCCTGACCCACCACCCGAAGAACCGCAGCGTAGCCGGACTGATCAGCAAGAATCTGGCCGCCGATATCATCAAACTGCTGCACATGCTGGGTCAGACCGGAGACAGGCTGGAACTACCCGTCTATGCCGTCGGCGGATTCGTCCGCGACCTGCTGCTGGGTGTGAAAAATCTGGATATCGATGTGACCGTGGAGGGTGATGGCATATTCTTTGCTGAACAATTTGCGACAGCCTATGGCGGCAGGGTGCGCAGCCACAAGGCCTTCGGCACTGCCGTTGTCGTGCTGCCGGACGGCAGCAAGGTGGACGTGGCCAGCACCAGATTGGAGTATTATGAGTCCCCCGGCATGCTGCCTACCGTAGAGCGTTCTTCCCTGCGCCATGACCTGTACCGGCGCGACTTCACCATCAACACGCTGGCTTTCTGTCTCAACAGCAAACGATTCGGCATGCTGACCGACTATTTCGGAGGCCAGACCGACATCCAACAGCGCACAGTCAAGGTACTGCACAATCTTTCGTTCGTCGAAGACCCGACCCGCGTTTTCCGTGCCATCCGCTTTGAACAGCGGTTGGGCTTTCGCATTGCGGCACATACCGAGAAACTGATCCGCAGCGCCGTACATATGGACGTACTGACAAAGGTCGGCGGCAAACGCCTGCTGAGCGAACTGATCCAGATCTTCCGGGAAGCGCACCCCGAAAATGCCGTCAGCCGCATGTGGGAACTGGGGTTGCTGCCGCCCGTTCATCCGGCGCTCAAGCCCGTGCCGGAGATCATGCGCATCCTGCAGGAAACCTCCCAGATATTGGCCTGGTTCCGCCTGCTCTACCTCAATGAGACCTGCGAGCAGTGGCAGGTCTACCTGCTCGGCCTGACCGACCGGCTCAAACAGGACGAATTCGAACAGACCTGCCAGCGCCTCGCCATGCCCGGTCGAATGATGACCAAGGTGTTCAGCCACCGCCAGCGTGTTCACACCCTGCTTGCATCGCTGCAGCGCCGGCTTCGGTACGACACCGATCTAAAAAACAGCGAGATATACAAGCTTTTCCACGGCCTGCCGCTGGAAATGCTGCTCTATCTGGCTGCCAGAGCCCAGGATGAACAGGTCCGACGCTACATATCACTGTACATGACGCACCTGCGCAACATGCGCTGTGAGCTGAAAGGCACCGGACTGCAGAAGATGGGCATACCCGGCGGGCCGGAACTGGGCAGGATTATAGAACAACTGCTGGTGGCACGACTGGATGGGGAGGTAATAAACATCCGTGAAGAAAAGGCTCTGGCACTCAAACTGATCAGAAAGGGCAAAAACGCCCTGGAGGATAAGCCTATGACTGGCCGGCAAGAATAATGTGCAGCAATATCGACACACCAGTTTTGTTGCAAAAACAACACATATCCGCTCATTTCACGTTTTCAACACACACCACCTCCCGCCCCCCAACCGGCACATATTGTCTAATTAATTGAATTTATTAGCAAACCAAAAATAAATCACAACATGGCATCCATATTGCTATTCATAAGGCATGAACTGCGCAGCCAATAACAGAACCAGGGTAGTCAAACCAGCTTGCAAGGCAATCGTATTGCTGGTGATGTTGGCACTCATTTTTCAGGCAGGCGCAGCACTGGCAGCGGAAAACGCCTTTAAGGAAACCTTTAAAAGCGCCCTGTATGGTGGCGCAGCAGGGGGACTGGTGGGGGCGGCAATTCTGGCATTCACAAAAAAACCGGCCGACCACCTGGAGTACATTGCCTATGGCGCAGCAGGCGGGGTGATCGCTGGAACTGTTTACGGTGTGGTTAGAACCAGCCGAGCGCTGGCAGAATACGAAGACGGCAAGCTGCGTTTCGCCGTACCGGCCATTTCACCGACGATCACAGAGCATCACGCCACCGGCCGGACCAACATCACCTGGAGAGCAAACCTGCTGAGCGGGACCTTCAACTAGCAGACACAAGTCCCGATCGACAGCAGTTTAGCATATAGCAGACCTTCCTCCTTTGCCCGTCATGCTCCAACATGACGGGCCTTTTTTTGCCTGGTTCTCATCAAGGCTGTTGAGCCCTGTCAACCGCCTCCTCCGCCTGACTGATCACACTGCGGGCGCTCAAGGTCATCATGGTGCGCATCGGCACACCGGCGCTGTCCAGCATTCTGGCGGTCCAGGTATTGCAGGTATTGGTCAGATAATAGTGACCATCCCCTGCAAAAAAGTAGCTGGTGCCGTAAAGTCCTTTCCGGAGCGCCGTTGGCTTACCGCCCTCCGCTTTTTGAAAGGACGCAGCCAGCGACTGACGCAAGCGTGTGTACCCCTCCCGGGAAAGCCTGATGCCTACCAGCTTGCTTTTGGGAAAGGAACGCGCCGGATCAGCCGTTACCCTGACCACATGCACCACGGTCGGATTGACCCAGAACATGGCCTTCAGCGCCATCCACAGCGTCACCTCCCCTGCCTGATAAAACTCAGCCTCCCCCCAGCCGATTTCATAATACAAAGCCTTGCCCAGCACATCCTGCAGAAAACCGAGTTCGCTCCCCAGATTATCCGCCGGGATGATGATGCCGGTATGCCAGCCATGGCTGATAACGTAAACCTTTACCACATCATCGCCATTAACCGGCAGGTAGCGCCACTGCTGGAACGTTGCATAACAGACAAACAGCTGCGTACAGACCAGCGTCAGGGCCAAGCCCAGCACTAACAGCCTGAAACGGCTTTTAATCCATGCATATGCTTTTCCGAAGATCATCATTTGGCCTTACTTGAGTTTCAAAACTATTCACGTGGATAAACATCTGATAACGCCTGATTACAAGCTGATTCCAGCATATCAAAGATTCAATCCGCGTTTATCCGAAGTTATCGGATCTGATCCGCGTTAACCTCGGTTCTGACAGCACTCACCCACGGCTCAAACCGCTTGCCATACACCAACGTCACACGATAGTGCGGCTGCTGCGGTTCTGCCTGCTTGACACCTTCATAATAGACCGGGCTTCGGTATTTGCTGCTCCTGCGCTGCAGTGCCGCCAGCGGCGCCTGCATTTCACCCGGCACATGAATGGAGTCGGTCAGAATCCGCGAAATGGATCCGTACACCCTGGCCGGTTCTTTGACCACACCCTTTTCCTTGACCGGATAACGGTAGTTCAGCCGCACCAGCGCAGGGGTGATGATATAACGGCTGCGATCCGTATAGCGCTGCCTGAGCGCTTCCGGGTTGCGCCCCACATCAACGGCCAGCAGCCGGGAGGAATTGGACACATTCCATACCAACCGCTTTTGTGCGCTTTCCAGGGTTTTGGCCGTCACCTTGCCGCTTTCCACCTCGGCCTGCATCTTTGCCAGCTTCTGCCGTTCATCGGCCAGCCAGGTCTGCCATGCCGGACCGTCATACTCCAGCACAGCATAGGCCTTGCGCTCCTGCCCAGTGCGGTATCTCCGCCCTGCCCGATCATCGGCATCGGTCATGGCGCCCAGATCATACCCCAGTTCTTCAAGGCGTTTGCGATCAAACCACTCGCTGCGGTCAGCCATGCGGTTCCAGTTCAGCCGCAGGCTGACACTGCTGTTCTCATCATGCGCATACCCCACGTGCAGTTCACGTTCCGTCAGCTCCACCGTCGCCTCCGGCGTACCGGAACGGTTATACTGCACGCCGCCCAGCACCACGGCATTGGCAATCAAAACCAGCAACAACGCTACATAAATCCCGTAACGTCTCATGACAGCACCTCCTTGATGCGTCCCCGCGCCCTTTTAAGCACCAGCAGTATCAGCACCGCAATGCAGCCCAGCAGCAGGAAAAACAGGTACTTGGGCATCCATTTCCACCACCAGTCAAACAGCTTGGTGTAGAGGAAGATCACGAAAAAGGTGCTGCCCAGATTGGTCACACCCGGCCAGCCACGCCTGATTCCCAGCCAGATGGCCACGCCCGACAAGGCAAACCCGGCAATCTGGTAAACATACTCGATATGCTTGGTCTGCCAGGGAAGATAGCTGCCGCCGCCCCAGTGGGAAAGGATCAGGATGGCGATCAGTGCCGCCAGCAATCCGTATACGCGGTAGATGTTGGCAAACTCC
>DAONZY010000088.1:0-6656 GCA_035407085.1 Deltaproteobacteria bacterium
AGGCATATGACAGATTAAGTCATCATGGCCTTTTTATTGGTGATAGTTCCGATAATTATTGTGGATGATTATGACTTTTTCTCAACAGGTGTAAAGTCTGCAGTTGATGAATTTCTTGAAGAGAAAAATATGGGTTCAATGATTTATGAATGCTTGGTACCTAATACTCGGTATGGTCATTTTATTGTTCTTACAAGAATAAGTTAACAAGGTGTATCAGGGGGATTAACGAGTTGCGGAATGAGACTGATTCTTTGATATGCAGATTGCTTTAATAAAAACTGCTGATAACTATCTGGGGCGATACTTAAGTATTGTGTTAGGCTCACAGGCACATCGTCATATAGGTGATATAAGCTCTATTCTTATCATCCGCCCAGGCGGCATCGGTGATGCTGTCTTGCTGGCCCACTCGATAAATTCCATCAAAAAGTCCTACCCAAACTCCCATATTACAATTTTGGCAGAGCGTCGTAATTGCGAAGTTTTTAGTTTTGTGCCTCAAGCTGACAAGATTCTTTGTTATGACCGTCCCAAGGAGTTTGCTGAGGCATTGCTTGGTAAATTTGATGTGGTTATCGATACTGAACAATGGTACCGGTTATCGGCAATAGTTGCCCGCTTTGTGCGGGCGCCGGTAAAGATAGGGTTTAATACTAACGAGCGCAGGCGTATGTTTAACCATCCGATTCCGTATTTTCAGGATGAATATGAAGCCATAAGTTTTAGCAGTCTGTTGACCCCTTTGGGGATAGACCAGGAATTGAGAAAAAAAGGCGAGTCTTTCTTGATCATTCCCGCATCGGCTTCGGAAAAAGCTGTTTGCTTGACAGAGCCACTGGGGGACATGCCATTTGTAGTGATCTTTCCTGGAGCAAGTATTTCTGAAAAACGCTGGATTACAGCCGAGTTCGGTTTGGTTGCAAAACAGTTGGTTGAAGGTGGGTATCAGGTAGTGGTGGTTGGTAGTTATAAGGATCGGGCTGAAAGTGACTTAATTTGCAGGGCAGGTGGGCTGAATCTGGCTGGACTAACAACCCTGACTGAAACCGCAGCAGTAATAGCCCGCTCCAGGTTGGTAATCAGCGGCGATTCTGGAGTGCTGCATATTGCCGTGGGTTTGGGCATTCCGACAGTTTCACTGTTCGGTCCAAGTAATGTCGCCAAGTGGGCCCCAAAAGGTGAAAAGCATGTTGTATTGCACAGTAAACTTGAATGCTCCCCTTGTTCAAAATTCGGCACTATTCCACCATGCCCCAATGATGCGCGCTGCATGAAAGAAATAACGGCGGACCAGGTACTGGAAGCCGCCGTTAGTTTATTGCAGAAATTTGGTTAAGGACTTCAGAAATCCTACTCCTTCTCCTCATACCTCGGAAACAGCGCCTCTGTCTTGACTATTTTTGTTCCAGCCGTTAAACCGCCCCAAGCCAAGGCCTCTATAGAAATCTCGCCGGTATATCCCAACGAACATAAGGCCTTTTCTGTTGTACCAGGCAGGAAGGCGGACAGGATGATGTGCGCTATGCGCTGTGATTCCAGCAGGCAGTACATGACTGTCGCCAGTCTGTCCTTATTGGCCGGGTCCTTGGCCAGGGTCCAGGGGGCGCATTCGTCGATGTATTTGTTGCCGGCCGAGATGACCTCCCAGATGGCCTGCAGCGCCTTGCTGAAGGCCAGGTCGTTCATGTGCGTCTCAACGGTCTTGACCATCTCTTCGGTTCTGGTTTTCAGCGCCAGATCAATGTCCGTCAGTTCGGCTGGAGCAGGCAGTACGCCGTCAAAATATTTGACAGCCATGGCAGTGGAGCGGCTGAGCAGGTTGCCCAGGTCATTGGCCAGGTCGGAATTCAGGCGCTGCACCAGGGCGGCGTGGGAGAAGTCTCCGTCCAGCCCGAAGGGCACCTCGCGCAGCAGGAAGTAGCGCACCACATCCACGCCGTATTTATCGATCAGCATGTTCGGTTCGACCACGTTCTGCAGGCTCTTGCTCATCTTCTGTCCCTCAACGGTCCACCAGCCGTGGGCAAAGACCTTTTCCGGCAGCGGCAGACCGGCGGCCATCAGAAAGGTCGGCCAGTAGACGGTGTGGAAACGGAGGATGTCCTTGCCGATCAGGTGTATGGATGCCGGCCAGAACTTGCTGTATTCTGCGGTCTGTTCGGGATACCCCAGGGCGCTCATGTAGTTGGTCAGGGCGTCAAACCAGACATAGATGACGTGCTTTTCATTACCTGGCACCGGGATACCCCAGGTGAAGGTGGTCCGTGAAACGGACAGGTCGCGCAGTCCTTCCTTGATAAAGGAGATGATCTCGTTGCGTTTGCTTTTGGGTTGGATGAAGTCCGGATGGGCTTCAATGTGGGCCAGCAGCTGCTCCTGGTATTTGCTCATGCGGAAGAAGTAGGATTCTTCCTTGAGCTTTTCCACTGGCCGGTTGCAGTCAGGGCAGCGGTCTTCAATCAGCTGGGTCTCGGTCCAGAAGGTTTCGCAGGGTGTGCAGTACCAGTCTTCGTATTCGCCCAGGTAGATGTCGCCCTTATCCATCAGCTGGCTGAAGATGTGGCTGACGCCTTTTTTGTGGCGCTCCTGGGTGGTCCGGATAAAGTCGTTGTTGGATATGCCCAGCCTCTCCCACAGGGCCTGGAAACGCTTGACAACCCGGTCGGCCAGTTCCAGCGGCGTTTCACCGGCAGTTGTGGCCGCCTTTTCGACCTTCTGCCCATGCTCGTCGCTGCCGGTAAGAAAGTAGACATCATGGCCCATCATCCGTTTGTAGCGGGCCAGCGCGTCAGCGGCGACGGTCGTGTAAGCGTGTCCGATGTGTGGCACGTCGTTAACGTAATAGATCGGGGTGGTTACATAGAAGGCTGGTTTCATTGAAAATGCTCCTGATAGCTCAATTATTCAATAGGATATGTGGTTATTGTTTGGTTGTAGGTTCAGGTTTTGCAGGCTGGTTTTCGGACGGCTTGCGCGAACCGTGTTTGCGTGAACGGTTTTTTCTGCGCCCGGATTTGCTGCGGCCTTCCTGCTGCTTTGCTTCACCTTCAGTCGATGGAACGGCTTTATCCGCTTCGGCATGCTGCTTGTGGGGACGTTCCTTGCGCGGCTGTGTCCTTGTCTGACGTGGTTCGCGCGGCTTATCCGCCTGTGCCTGTGGCTGGTTTTCACTGCGTGCCGGAGTGCTTGTGTCTGGCTGCTGTGTGTCAACTGTGATGTCGTTTCTATTGACGTTGAACAGTTTGCCGTCATCCAGTCTCAATGTGATCGTGCCGGTTAGCAGGTTAAGTTTATCGATCACTCCGGAGTGTGTTTCGGTTCTGACACGCTTGCCGCATTTGGGGAATGATTTCCGCAGGCTGCAGTAGGTTTCGTATTCATAATCCAGACAACACAATAGCCGGCCACACTGTCCGGAGATTTTGCTGGGGTTTAAGGCCAGATTCTGCTCCTTGGCCATTTTGACCGATACCGGTTGGAAATCACGCAGGAAAGAGCAACAGCAGAGCTCCCGTCCGCAAATGCCAATGCCGCCGATCATTTTTGATTCATCCCGCACGCCGATCTGGCGCATCTCGATGCGTGTGTGGAAGGCGTGGGCCAGGTCCTTAACCAGGTCACGGAAATCTACCCGCCCGTCGGCAGTGAAGAAGAAGATGGCCTTGCTGCCGTCAAACAGGTATTCGACGCGCACCAGTTTCATTTGCATGTTGCGTTCCATGATGCGGCGGTTGCAGAACGCGTAGGCCTCCTTTTCACGGATGCTATTCTGCTCTTGCACATCCATGTCTGCTCTGGTGGCGAGTCGGGTTATGGCAACCAGGCCGGCCGGTGCTTCATCGGGGGCTGCCTCGACAGGCCCCCTGACTACCAGGCCGATGCCGATGCCGCGTTCGGTTTCAACAATGACGTGGTCGCGCGGTGAAATCTCAAGCGTGCCGGCATCAAAATCATATAACTTGCCGGCGGGGTTGAACTGTATGCTGACTATGCGTGGCAAATATTCCTCCAGAAAAAATAGTATCAATACGCTTTATGCGGCAGGGCAGGGGATGATCCCGGCAATCTTGATCAACAGCGTGTCCAGAGCCAGTTTGGCGTTGGCGTTGCGTTGTACGGCACGCCTGGTTTCCAACAATGCGTCTGCAAGACGGATGGCCTGTGCAAGCGAGACGCCTGCCGACAGCCCGGTTGTGTGATCATTATTGCTGCCAAACGGGCAACCGGTCGCATTGTAGATATGTTCGCGGATGATTGAAAGCAGCAGATCCAGGTTTTCCAGGGTTTCATCACGGGATCCGCTCAGTGATTCTGACGCCTCGAACAGTGATGCGATGCGATTCAGGGAGACACCTGACAACTGCTTGCCAAGCGCTGCGCGCTGCTCTGCCAGGGAGTGGCTGTCCAGCGCCAAAGCCTTATCCATGCTCCCCTCGCTCAGTTGGGCTGCTGTCGAGGCGGTTATGCTGTCCTGCCCGTTTTTTTCTAGCAGATATTGCACATGCTCGCTGGAGAGCGGTGCAAACCTGATCAGTTGACAGCGGGAGCGGATCGTGGGCAAGAGAATATCGCTGTTTTCTGTCAGCAGGATAATCAGCGCATTACCAGGCGGTTCCTCCAGTGTTTTCAGAAAAGAATTGGACGAGCTTGTGTTAAGTCGCTCGGCCGGTTCCAGTATGCAGGCCTTCCTGGGGGCCTCATAGGGCCTTAACGACAGATCCCGCTGGAGTTCCCGAAGCTGGTCAATGCTGATATCGCGTTTGTCGGGCAATGGCGAAACCAGATGGACATCACCGTGGTTACCGGCAGCAACCTTGCGGCAAGAGGTACAGACTCCACAGGCATCGCCGTCCCTGGTATCAGTACAGTAAAGCGCCTGTATCATACACAGGGCGGTCTTTCTTCTGCCGCATCCGGGAATGCCTTCGAAGATGTAGGCATGGGCGATTTTTCCGGAACGGATGGTACGTTTCAACAGGTCAACGATGCGTTCGTGACCGATGATTTCAGAAAAAGGCATGTCTCAGACCTTCATACGCTGGAGTACGCTGGTAGCAATGCCTGCGGCAATATCTTTGATACTGCCGCCACCATCAAAGGTGATAAAACGTTCAGGATTGTCCGTAGCAAGCTGCAGATAGCCATTGCGCACACGTTGGTGAAAACTGATATCTTCCAGTTCGAAGCGTTCCTCACGCGGTCCCCGGGTTGCTTCAATTCTGCGTCGGGCACGCCTGAGTCCTGTTTCTGGCGAACAATCGATCAAAACAGTCAGGTTGGGCTCGACAGATTGACAGGCGAGCTGATTCAGATGCTGGATGGTTGCCAGGTCGATACCCCTGCCAAAGCCCTGATAGGCGACAGTGGCATCGGTGAAACGGTCACACAGCACGACTTTTCCCGCAGCCAGCGCTGGACAGACGACATCACGCATATGCTGTGCTCGTGCGGCGGCATAAAGCAGGAGCTCTGTGAGTGACGACATGCCGCTGTTGTCAGCGTCCAGCAGAAGCGCCCTAATCTTGTCCGCAATCCGGCAGCCACCGGGCTCACGCGTCATGACAACTTCCAGTCCTGCCGCGCAGAGCCGTTCTCCCAGTAGTCTGATCTGGGTGGTTTTACCGCATCCTTCGACGCCTTCAAACGTGATGAAATGCCCCACATTTTGCTCCACATTTTATTAAATGCTGAATTATAGGCAAGAGGGGGGTGCTTGGCAACTGATTTCAGCTTGTGAAACTGCAGATGCAGAAACCTGAAGCTTGTGCGTCCCGGCTGCTGTTCAAAGAATTGCAATCCGGCTGGTGTTTTAGTATAGTGCTGCGACTTGTCTTGATAATCCAATACTGTTTGACATGGAAACTACTTATGAAAGAACTGCTCTCGGGAAATGAAGCGATTGCCAGGGGGGCCTTCGAGGCCGGCTGCCGGGTCGCCTGTGCCTATCCGGGCACACCATCTACGGAAATTCTGGAAAATGCGGTCAATTACAAAGAGATCAACTCATCCTGGGCTCCCAATGAAAAGGTGGCCCTGGAGGTGGGGATCGGGGCTTCTTTTGGCGGCGCACGCGCGCTTGTCACCATGAAGCATGTGGGCGTCAACGTGGCGGCTGACCCGCTTTTCACGCTCTCTTATACCGGTGTAAACGGAGGGCTGGTGCTGGTTACGGCTGATGATCCGGAGATGCATTCGTCACAGGATGAACAGGACAACCGCCATTACGCCAGATTTGCCAAGGTGCCGATGTTGGAACCTTCTGATTCAGCTGAATGCAAGCTGTTTACACAGTTGGCCTTTGAGCTTTCTGAGAAGTATGACACCCCGGTCATGCTCAGGACCACCACCCGCATCTCCCATGGCAAGTCCATGGTGGAACTGGCTGAGAGGGTCAGTGATCTGCCGCAGCCCGGACTGATCAGGAACGCGGCCAAGCAGGTCATGCTGCCCGGCAACGCCAGGGTGCGCCATCCCCTGGTTGAACAGCGCATGCTCCAGTTGTCAGTGGATGGCGCTGCCATGGAGATCAATCGTCAGGAAATGAGGGACACCCGGATCGGCATTATCACCTCCGGCGCCTGCTACCAGTATGTGCGCGAGGTGCTGCCCGAGGCCTCGACCTTAAAGCTGGGCATGGTCAATCCGCTGCCCGA
>DAONZY010000089.1:0-5934 GCA_035407085.1 Deltaproteobacteria bacterium
TGTGAAGTCGGTTGCCTTTGGCAATGTCAGCGTCCACCAACTGCCCTGCAAGCTGTTTACCATATCAACCGACTGATGGAGGAGATGCCGTCCTCCCCGGTGGAAATGATGAGGTGTCTGGGATGTCGTACCGGCGGTTTGCCCAGTTATAGCAGATTGAGACTTGCCATCTGAAATAACTCTTTGAATCGTGAGAATGAAGAAACTTGATGTGTGAACCAATCGGGGAAATTGCAGCCCCGCTTTCGTACCATCAGGCAGCCTTGGCCCGGGAGAACGCGCAATGGGGGATTTTACGAAATCTGATAGGACTGTGTCCTTCCCGAAGCCCCTTCATTCTCACGATTGAGAGAGTAATACAATATCCCGGCAAGCTCCGTCTGCGCGTCCCTATTGAGAAAATGCTACAACACCGCTCAATATTATGTGTTCGGAATGTGTGTAGACTGGTGCAATCAATTATCTTTAGTTTGTGTCACGCCATGCAGAAACAGTGCCATCGTGAGGTGCCTATCCTACCCCAGAAGCAATGGCATTGGGGCAGCGACCCGGATGGGGGGGGCGCTACCATAAGTCAGAACGTCGTCTGTACGTCCGTGCGTGGGTTCCTCACGACCGGGTAGCGGGCAACCTCAAAAGGGGCAGAGCAGGCGGCGGGGCGGGCGGAGAAATCTGCCCGCCTCTGACACAGTTTTATCTTTCTGGAAATATACTGTCTGCAATCAACTCTATTTTGTTTCCCTGATTGCATTGATTTAAACAAAGAGGTCCCAATGTTCGACATACAGAAAAACGAATGCCCTGTGCAGATTCATGCCGATTCGCTTGATCCGATAGCGACTGAACAGATCAGGCAGATCGCCCACCATCCTGCCCTGCACGGACTTATCTCCATTATGCCGGATGCCCATGCCGGCGCCGGATGCGTCATCGGTTTTACCGGCAAGTTCAGAAATGCTGTCATTCCCAACATCGTCGGGGTGGACATCGGCTGCGGCGTAGCGTCACACCCTCTGGCGGGTATGAGGCAGATCGACTTTCAGGGGCTGGATGATTTTATTCGCGAGCATATTCCGCTCGGCATGAATCAGCGTGAAGATGCCGCTTTCTTTGACAATGTGCCGGTTCCTGATACCCTGCGCAAGGCGGCCAGATCGCTCTGTGAGCATACCGAGGATGGCTTCTACCAGGGCGAGAAGATCGGTCGTCACCTGCCGCCGCTGATGCAGCTAGGCACACTCGGCGGGGGCAATCACTTTATTGAGATTGGACAATCGGAGCATGACGGCAGCTACCGTTTGATCGTCCACTCCGGTTCCCGCAATCTGGGCAAACGGGTGGCCGAGCATTTTCAGAAACTGGCTGCTAGCATTACAGCACAGATGGGCATGACTGTGCCGAAGGGGATGGAATACCTGCCTCTTGCCGCAGGCGGTGAACGCTACATGCACTGGGCTGCCATCGCTCAGGCATACGCCCGCTACAACCGGCGATTCATGCTGGCGACTATCCTGGAATTCTTTGGTCTGAAATTTGAAGAACAGCAGGTTATCGAAAGCGTCCACAACTATATTGCCGAGACGGACCATGTTATCCGCAAAGGGGCAATATCTGCCCACAAGGGTGAGCAGGTCATCATTCCGCTCAACATGGCGGACGGTACGATCATCGGCACAGGCAAGGGAAAATCTAACTATAATGAGTCAGCTCCGCATGGTGCTGGACGTAGGCACAGCCGCAAGGAGATGTTCCGTAAACTGGATAAGGGCGAGTACAGACTTGAAGATTTCAGCGACTCCATGCAGGGGATTTTTTCCACCAGCATCAACCGGGATACTTTTGACGAAAGCAAATTTGCATACAAGGATCCGGCTGAGATTGAGAAGTATCTGCTGGAGACAGTGATGATCACCGACAAACTAAAGCCGGTCTACAATCTGAAGGCGGCGGGGGAGTAGGTAATACTGTTGGCTGGTTTGGTGAAAACGACAGAGTAAATGTTGAATTATTGGGGTGCGGCAGTTTATCCAAGCTTGAATTTTCAATAGTAATGGGGTATCTTGCATTTCCATTTTGGAGAGGTGTCCGAGTGGTCGATGGTGCCTGACTCGAAATCAGGTGTACGGCAACGTACCTAGGGTTCGAATCCCTACCTCTCCGCCACTAAATAGTCCGGTAATGTCCGGTTAAAGATAAAAGCCCTTGAAAAACAAGGGCTTTTGATTTTTTAGGTGGATGCTGTCTGCCGGCGTTCGTCAATGCTCAATATCTTTCCAAATCGGAAACCAATAATTTCTCATCCGGTGTTTCTGGACGGAAACTGTTTGGGTATCTTATTGAAAACGCAATCGAAAACAGTTTCTAACTATCCGCTGAACGGGCAGTATAAATAATTTATGTGTTATAAATATTATTGAATAAAATAACCCGTGTGTTATCGTAGTAATGTCTAAAAATAACACAGAGGTTATCTTATGCTGCCAAAGTACAAACTGATAGCACGTCAGCAACTGGATAAGACGCTGTCCGGCTATGCAGCAGTAAAACAGATCACTCCGCCTTTGAAAGGCTGGATACGGGCAATCCGCGAGGCGCTGGGCATGACCGGAAAACAACTGGCAAGCCGCATGAATGTCAGCCAGCCGCGCATACCCAGACTTGAACAGGATGAAGTGTCTGGTGTGGTTTCTCTGAAAACCATGCGGCAGGCAGCTGAGGCAATGGATTGTGTTTTTGTGTATGCCATTGTTCCCCGCACAACACTGGAAGAAGCGGTTCGGGCACAGGCCAGCAGTATTGCCAGTGCACGCGTGCAGCATGTATCGCACTCCATGCTGCTTGAAGCCCAGCACCTTTCTGACGAAGAACTGCGTGCGTCAATTGAGGCCGCAGCCGAAGAGCTTGTTCGGGAAATGCCAAAAGAGTTATGGGAAAATAAGCCATGAATTTTGACTATCCAGAAGGGGCAACCCCGCTTGATGCGGATGAAGCGCGTGGCCTGCTGCTTTCCCATATAACGAATCGTACAGAGCTTGACCGGTGGGAACAGGAAAATATTGCCATGGCTGACGCCTGGGCTTTCCGACGCAAGCCCCGTGACATCCTCTCTGACGGTTTCTGTAAAGGCCTGCACAAGCGGATGTTCGGCACGGTCTGGCGTTGGGCCGGTGAATTCAGGACCACCAGCAAGAACATCGGCGTTCCGGCATGGCAGATAACCACTGAGTTGAGAAACCTCTGCGCTGATTGCGCTGCATGGATTGGGCATGGCACATATCCGCCTGATGGGATAGCGGTTCGCTTTCATCATCGCCTCACGGCAATCCATCCGTTTTCAAATGGTAATGGCCGCCATGCCCGGCTCATGACTGACATTATTTTGTTTCACCTTTTGAACCGGCCACGTTTCTCATGGGGCAGCGGCAATCTGGTCGATGCCGGGGAGTGCCGGCAACAGTACATAAATGCACTGCGTGCCGCTGATCGGCATGATTACAGCCAGCTGCTGAACTTTGTGCGTACATAAATCGCTCAAGCATGCTGGGTGCAGCTATGCCTGTGAATCAGAATACATTGAAAGTAAAGCAGTGGGGGGCTGATATGACCAACAACGACATACTGAGAAGGTTTCGCTACGCGCTGGATATCAGTGATGGCAGCATGATCGAGATATTCAGGCTTGCCGGGCATGAAATTGACAAGTCCGGTTTGAATGATCTGCTTAAAAAGGAAGATGCCGAGGGTTATGCAGCATGCAGCGATGCTGTCATGGAGGCCTTTCTGGATGGGCTGATCGTGATGAAACGTGGCCCACGGGAAGGGGCGCCGGAGCAGAGTGAAAAGCCTGAAGTGCGTTTGAACAACAATATGATCTTGAAGAAGATGCGGATTGCGCTGGAACTGAACGAGGATGATATGCTGGCGCTGCTGAAGCAGGCCGGGGTCAATGTGTCAAAGGCGGAGTTGACGGCCCTGTTCAGAAGAAAGGGGCACAAGAATTACAAGGAATGCGGCGACCAGTTTTTGAGGAATTTCATCGGCGGGCTCACGCTGCGGCACCGCGGGTGTGGCGGCTAAGGCCGGGTGGGCGGCCATGGCGCGGCTTCTCTGCTAATCGCTGTCTTTGTAAAAATAGATCAATGGGCGGATTGCCAGCAGGCATGCCAGTATCAGCACAACAAACACATACTGTTTTACCAGCTCTGACAGATAGGCGCCGGCAATCATGCCGAACAGGGCGGCGCTCCACTTCACCATTGCAATATCGGTCCACTTCCACATTCTGGTGCGAATCCATTTCATATCATCACCTCGCTGATACTACCTGACTGACTTCTCCACGCCCCTGGCCCTGTAGGCTGAATTTGTTTTGTTTTGAGCCTCTTGCAAAAGTCTCATAAACTGTCATTCCGGCAGGTTGCTCGCCGGAATCCAGCTTTTAAGTTGTTGAAAAGAATGGATCCCCGACAAAACCACTCGGGGATGACAATCTTTTTGCAAGAGGCTCTTTTGAATTGATATTGTACCACCGTCGAGGTGGAATGCCAGTTTTAGATCAAACTGCATACCAGGCAACCGTGGCTGTCCGGTCTAATATCTTGGCGGTTTTGGGTGCAGATTCAGCAGGTTTAGTGTTTTGGCAGGCTGATGAAATAGCAGGCCGTCATGCCAGCACCAGTCAGTGCCCGATGTCTGGCTGTCCCTGCGGTTTGCCGACCGAGAATGCATCGGCGAACTTTTCGCCCATGCCTAGGTATTTGCGCTGGCCGGAGTCGTAGATGACGGTATCCATTTTGATCAGATCCGGCATGCCGTTCTCGCCCAGCACCGCCTTGTCGGCCTTGATATCCATAACCTGGCCGATCAGCTGGATGTGTACCCCCAGCTCAACCGTCTTGACCAGCCTGCATTCAATGATTACGGGAAATTCAGCGACATACGGCGCATCGACAACCTCACTGTGGACAGCGGTCAGTCCGCTTTGCTCAAACTTGTCCGTATCGGTTCCGGAGACGATGCCGGCAAAGTCGGTCTCCCTGATATGAGCCCGGTTAGGGATGTTGACGGTAAAGGCCTCTCTTTTGATGATACTCTCGAAAGAATGCCTGGATTTTCGCAGCGAGACCGTCACGCATGGTGGTTCGGAACAGCAGATGCCGCCCCAGGCGGCGGTCATGATGTTGGCCCGGCCTGCTTCATCGTAGCTGCCGATCACCCATAGCGGTGTTGGTGTGCCGACAGTCTTTGCTCCAATGGATACTTTCACCTTTTCCTCCCTTGATATACTGAGAGCATTCTGCCGCAGCGCCAGGCTGCGGAGCTCTGTCAAATATGCGCCAGCGGCTGTTTTTGGGTTTGGTCGGTCTGTGTGCCACATGAAGCAAACGGGCTGAAGCGGATTGCTTCAGCCCGTGCATGGCTTACGATCGGTGGGGATGGATATCCCCGCCGGTTTTAATAGTGATCTTCCACCAGTTCGAAGTATGCCTTGGGGTGCTTGCATACCGGGCATACTGCCAGGGCTTCCTTGCCTTCGTGGATGTGGCCGCAGTTACGGCATCTCCATTTTACCGGGGCATCCTGGACAAACATCCTGCCGTTCTCCACTTCTTCCAGCAGCTTGAGATAGCGCTCCTTGTGGGCCTTTTCGATCTGGCCGATGGCCTCGAACATGTAGGCGATATCGCTGAAGCCTTCTTCACTGGCATCCTTGGCCATGCGGGGATACATGTCGGTGTGCTCTTCCTCTTCACCGGAGGCGGCTGCCTTCAGGTTGTCAATGGTGGAGCCGATGCCGCATAGCAGTTTGAAGTGTAGCTTGGCGTGTTCTTTTTCGTTGTCAGCCGTCTCCTGAAAATAGGCAGCGACTCTCTCATAGCCTTCTTTCTTGGCAACAGATGCGAAATAGGTGTACTTGTTACGGGCCTGCGATTC
>DAONZY010000090.1:0-5698 GCA_035407085.1 Deltaproteobacteria bacterium
TAGCTCTGTACCGTGCCGCTGACAATCGTCTTGACTCCCAAAATCCTGCCGAGTTTTGATGCGCTGCCCGGATCGACCAGTCCGGATTTGCCCATCTTCTGTTCCTCAATGATCTGCTGGAGCATGCGGCGTTCGATAATGTCGAAGCGTCCGGTTTCCACCAGGCTGGTGGTCAGCCATTCGGCAACGATTTTACCCACGTCGGCCGTATCGAAGGTACCGTTCTGCTGAAAGTCCATCACGGCGATCTTTATTTTGCGGTAGTCGGCGCAATGACCTGTTTCAGCAGTGGGAAGCGCTAACAGCAATGCGACAAGTATCAGCAGAATAAGCCTGTACATTGGTGTCTCCTTGCATGTGGTGATGTGATGAATTTCGGCAACTTGGGAAAAGTCATTTGTGCCAATAAAAATGGGACAGACATTGTGCTATAAAATAAAGCTATCCGGGTAGATAAAAAAGATTGCCAATGTCTTTAATCTTATGGTATCGCAGATTTTTGGAATGACTACAAGGGAGATGAATTTAATGCTGCATGATGATCTCAAATCGCTTGGCTCCGGCAATACTGCATATTGCTATGACAAACCAGATGCTGCGCTGCTGGAGTCGTTCCCCAGTCCCTTTTCCCTTAAGGAAATCAATCCTGCAGGGGTGGTGGGGACTCTGCATATCGAGTGTCCTGAATTTACCAGTCTTTGTCCCATTACCGGCCAGCCGGATTTTGCAAAAATTGTTATTGATTACCAGCCAGACCAGTTGTGTGTGGAGAGCAAGAGTCTCAAGCTGTATCTGGGGTCATTCCGCATGCATGGCGAGTTTCACGAGTCCTGCGTTAACCGCATCTGCAACGACCTGGTTGCTTTGCTTGATCCGGTCTGGATCACCGTGCGTGGAGAGTTCACCCCTCGCGGCGGTATACCGTTCTGGCCTACGGCGGAATACAGAAAACAACGTTGAACGGTTCCAGGGGACCGCAAATGTACGGATAACGGCCCGCTGATACGGACAACGGAACATATGTTTCAAGGAGATAAAATGTACACTACCTCTGATTTTAAAAAAGGGCTGGTTATTCAGCAGGAAGGTGCACCCTGTCTGATTATTGATGTTGCCTTCCAGTCACCGTCGGCCCGCGGCGCCAATACGATGGTGAAAACCCGCTATCGCAACCTGATTACCGGTCAGGTGCTGGACAAAACCTTTCGCTCCGGGGATAAGGTTGATGAGGCCGATTTTGGGCGCAACAAGGGACAGTTTCTCTATGCCGACGGCGGTCGTGGTGTTTTCATGGATCTGGAAACCTATGAGCAATTTGAAATGGCAGAGGATGATTTCAGGGAGATTGCTCCGTATCTGCTGGATGGCACAGAGGTCGTGCTAGGTTTGTTTGAGGGGCGGATGGTTACTGTAGAGCTGCCGATGACGGTTGAGCTGACCGTTGCGGAGACAGCACCGGTTATCAAGAATGCCACTGCTACGGCTGAAACCAAAGATGCGGTGCTGGAGACCGGTTTGAAGATCAAGGTGCCGCCTTATCTGGAATCCGGCCAGAAGGTGAAGGTTGACACAAGGGATGGCCGTTTTATTTCCCGTGCGTAATTCATGAACTGAACTGTCAGGCATGATTCTGCTGTTTGCGCCCATATCAGCTGGCTTTGCGGCATAGTGGCGGTATAATCAAGAAACTGCGATGATAACGGTGAACCATGCCGTGCCCCGAGGAAATTTCAGCATGTCCCATAGTGGCCCACCAAAAGCAGACTACTGCCGATATTTTGCCAACAGGCAGAAGGTCTACCTTATCAATATCTCGGATCAGCGTGACAGGGAGGAATATGAGTCCCTGAGCGGTATTATTCTCGAGTGCAAGGTGGATTACCTTGAGGTGCTGGTTCAGTATTTCAGTAAACAGGCACTGGGTGAAAACGAACTGTGCAAATTCAAGATCAATACCGAATCAATGGGTATCGGGCTGCAGATTGCCGCAGATCTGAGTGAGATCAGGGATGGCAATGTGTTTTGTTTCTGTCTGCACGGGATTCTGGAGACCTATCAGCGTCGTCAGACACCGCGTGTGGATGCGGCGCTGAAGCTGTATGTGGTCAGCCAGGACTTTTCTCTGGCGGCTTACCGCAAGGAATTCAAACGCATAATCGACTACAGGAAAGTGCATGGCAGCTTACCCAATCTGAAATTGAGCAGTTGCGACGTTAATATCAGTGCCGGCGGATTCAGGGTGGAGACGGAGCCGGGCAAGGGGGTGACCCGTTTGTTGATGGTCTTTGTCGATCTTGAAGACGGTCAGCCACCGGTTTGTGCATTGGCGGAAACGGTCTGGACCCGTAAAGACGAAGCCAGGCAGCTGAGTGGCCATCGTTTTATACAAATACTAAAGTCAGACCAGGACAGAATCAGCAGCTTTGTACTGTCACTGCGTAAGCAGCAGGGAATGGCAGCCGACCAGGTAAAGCCGAACTGGGAACTTGTGGACAGGATGATTTTTGAATCAGCAAAATCCAATTGATGTTCACCGGGCCGGCTGTGGCTTTTACGGAGGCTCTTTGCTGGTGTGATTTGCCGGATAAAAAACTTGACAGGCAAAAGATGGTTCATTAATATTACTCTTTCGTGCGGGCCTATAGCTCAGTTGGCTAGAGCCACCGGCTCATAACCGGTTGGTCCCAGGTTCGAGTCCTGGTGGGCCCACCAATTCATCATAAGGAAGAAGCGCCGGATGCCGGCAATAATACAACGAACGCGATTGCCCATAGAATCCTCTTTAAAAGAGTGCACACCGACAGGTTGCACTCTTTTTGTTTTTAGCTTATGAAAAATGTAAAACTGTCTGACATACTTGGAATTATTAACAAAATGGCGCCAGCAGTTATTGCGGAATCATGGGATAACCCCGGTTTGCAGGTGGGTGACCCCGGTGTCGGGATACGCAGGGTTATGGTTGCCCTGGACGCCAGCCAGCAGACCATTGATGCGGCCATATCCTCAGACTGCCAATTGTTGCTTACTCACCACCCCCTGATATTCAAGCCCCAGAAAAAACTTTCAAATGATACCCCTCTTGGTCGGATGATTTTCTCTGCAATACGCAGCAGCCTGGCTGTTGCGTGCATGCATACCAATTATGACTCCGCCCGGAATGGATTGAATGATTTGCTGTCTGTCATGTTGGGTGTGGAAGACTGTTGCCCGCTTCAGCTCTCTGCATCGGTAGAACTGGTCAAGCTGGTGGTTTTTGTACCGGAAGGCCACTTGGACAAGGTGCGCAGCTCATTGTTTGTGTTTGCAGAAAACCTCGGCGATTACTGCGATTGCTCGTTTTCGGCTGGTGGAAATGGCACATTTACCCCTTTGTCCGGAGCTCATCCGTTCATTGGCAAGGTGGGTACACGCGAGACCGTTATGGAATATCGTCTGGAACTGCTGCTGAGGCGTGATGTGCTACCTCGCGCCATCAGGGCTATGAAGGCGTCGCATCCTTACGAGGAACCTGCTTTTGACGTTTATTCGCTAATGAACCAGCCTGATGGCTATGGTCTTGGCAGGGTTGGACGTCTGGATGGTGCTTTGACGCTGGCAGATTTTGCTGCACATGTGTCGTCGCAGTTGAATGCTACCGGTGTGCGCTATGTTGGTGAACCTGACCGGGTAATCAGCAAGGTGGCCCTGTGTGGTGGCAGTGGTGGATCCTTGATCGGTGATGCGGTCAGGTTTGGCGCAGATGTGCTGGTGACCGGTGATGTCAGGTACCATGATGCCAGAGATGCCCAGGCCAAAGGCATTGCCCTCATTGATGCTGGGCACTTTGCTACGGAGTTTGTTATGGTAGCTTCAGTGGCGGAGCGTTTGAAAAGCTTGCTGGTTGAATCGGGTTTTGAAGGATGTGAGGTTCTTTGTTGCAGGTCAGAGTCCGATCCTTTCATATACAGTTAATTTCAGCGGATTCATATTTCAAGGGGTACCGGGAGGATGACGATTTGAAAAAGAAACTGGATGCATTGGAGCAGATACAGGGTATTGATATTCAAATTGATGCACTGAAGATTGCGCAGAACGGTTTGCATGGAGAGGTTGACAGCATCAGGAAGGAGCTTGAAGTTGCCCGTGCCGATTTGGATGGGTTGCAGGCCAAGCTCGCCAAGCTTGATTTGGAGAAGAAGGAGCAGGAAGAGTGTCTGGCTGTCGAACAGGATAACATCCGCCGTTCGGAAACCAACATGAAGGAGATCAAGACCAACAAGGAGTTTCAGGCGGTTGGTCGTGAGATATCTGCTGCCCGTAAGCAGACATCAGAACTGGAAGAACAGATTCTGCAGAAGATCACTCTGATCGATGGATTGAACGTTGAAATTGCTGACAAGTCTGCCAATCTTGCAGAGCTCGAGCAGAATTCCATCAAACGCTGTGAGGAAAAACTGGCCGAGGTGGAGGCCATCCAGAAGGATATTGACAGCGACAGTGAACGTAGGGAGATTGTCGCCAAGGACGTTCCTGCCAGCCTGCTCAAACGCTACACCAGTCTGCGTGCACAAAGGCGCGGACAGGCTGTGGCCATTGCCAAAGACGGTTATTGTCAGGGGTGCAACATGCATATCCCGCCGCAATTGTACAATAACCTGTTCAAGGCTGAAGAACTGATCAGTTGCCCCCATTGCCAGAGGGTGTTGATACTAAAGCAGCCTTAGAAGCTTTTCGTATTTGGACCACAATTTCGGACAGCTGCATTATTCCGGAAATGCGCCCAGCTTTGTGTAATGACTGGCATGTTTCCTGGGTGCGGTATGCCCATGTTTTGGCTGAAGCAGGACAGACAGTCGCTGCCGTTTTCGCGGTAGAGGAAAGTCCGGGCTCCATAGGGCATGATGCTGGATAACGTCCAGCGGGGGTGACCCCAGGGCTAGTGCCACAGAGAGAAGTCCGCCTGCCAGGGCAGGTAAGGGTGAAAGGGTGAGGTAAGAGCTCACCGGGTCCATCGGTGACGATGGATGCCAGGTAAACCCCATCAGGAGCAAGACCTAATAGGGAGACGTCAAGGGTGGTCCGCCCATGTCTCCGGGTTGGTCGCTTGAGGCTGCAGGTAACTGCATGTCCAGATGAATGACTGTCACCGTCAGCGGGGTAACCTGCTGCTGGTACAGAACCCGGCTTATGGCCTGCTTCAGCCAATTTGAAAGATGATATGGAAGATCAGCAGTTATGGAACCGGGCCTGCACGTTTGCCGCTGATGTGTATGGCGCGTTATCGCCAGATGACAGGGATAAACTGGCGGGGCTGACCAACAGCATCATGCAGCTAAAGCGAGAAATGCTCTCGGTGACTTTTGCTGCAGGTAGTGGTGGTGTATGCCGCGACTGCGGCGGTGAATGCTGCCGCTATGGCAGATACCACTTCAGCGTGCTGGACATGCTCGCCTGCTTTTCTGCAAATGTACTGCCTCCAGTCCCTCGCTTTGAAAATTTGATGGACTGCCCGTTTGGTACGGATTCAGGCTGCAGCCTGGATCCGGGTTTTCGGCCCGTCACCTGTGTGATTTTTAATTGCGAGCGGATTGAAGAATTGATGGGGGTAGACCTAAAGACCGGCATGCAGCGGTCAGAAACCCTTTTGCGGGAGGCGGTTGAAACGGCATCCCTGTTGTTGGGCATGCGTGTTTCAAGGCCGCTGCTGCTCATTGTTCAA
>DAONZY010000091.1:0-674 GCA_035407085.1 Deltaproteobacteria bacterium
CTACGCGATCACGACGGTGGCCGGCACGCTGACGATCAATCCGAAGGCAGTGACGATCACGACAGGCAGCGCGAACAAAGCATATGACGGTACCGCGCTGACCGAGGGGACAGTAAGCATTGACGGCCTGGTGAGCGTCGAGAGCGTGACCCTGAACACGACCGGTTCCCAGACCGAGGTGGGCAGCAGCGCCAACACCTACAGCATCACGTGGGACAATGCGAAGGCCTCGAACTACACGGTCACAGAGCACCTTGGCACGCTGACCGTCACTCAAAATCCCGGCATCGCACTGGTAAAAAATGTGAATAAGACTACTGTGAATGCGGCAGGGGATGTGATCTACACCTATACCATTACGAACACAGGGGATGTTCCTCTGACAGAATTGTCAGTGACAGATGATAAGATAAGCGCAAAAATTATCCCGTCTATTACTAGACTTGACCCCGGTGCAAGCACAGAGGTAACTGCAATCTACACGATTACACAGGCGATGATGGATGCGGGTGATCCTATCGTGAACATTGCAAAGGCCTCAGGTCTTGCGCCGGACAGAAAGACGGTTGTTACATCTAATGAGGCCACCGCAACAGTTCAGATTTCTCAGAAACCCTTTGCGACGGTCAAGAAGACCGCGACAGAGGACAGCTTCAAGAATGTCGGCGATGTGC
>DAONZY010000091.1:774-5658 GCA_035407085.1 Deltaproteobacteria bacterium
ACCTGCAGGTAGATGAGACCTGGACCTTGACGTACATCCACACTGTGACCCAGGACGACCTTGACGCGGGCAAGGTGCTCAACAAGGTGTCAGTGACCAAGCCCTTGAACCCGGACAACCCTGACGAGCCCGACCTGCCGCTGACCGAGGACGAGGAAGAAGTCCCGGCGGAGCAGAATCCTTCAGCGACGGTCAAGAAGACCGCGACAGAGGACAGCTTCAAGAATGTCGGCGATGTGCTGCATTACACGGTCGTAATCACCAACACGGGCAACATCACGCTGAAGAACCTGAAGATCGACGACACGCTGGTGCCGTTCGCGAAGATGACTCTTATCGGCGACACGAACGGCGACGGCCACCTGCAGGTAGATGAGACCTGGACCTTGACGTACATCCACACTGTGACCCAGGATGACCTTGACGCGGGCAAGGTGCTCAACAAGGTGTCAGTGACCAAGCCCTTGAATCCTGACAACCCTGACGAGCCTGACCTGCCGCTGACCGAGGAAGAGCATGTGGTACCCGGCCCAGCTTTCCTGGATTTCGAGTCCGCCATTAACCCGACCAAGGTCTTGAAACGGCGCAAGCTGAAGGATGGCGAGTTTACTTTCGAATTGTATCAGGATGGCGTGCTGGTGCAGAGTGTAACAAACGATGTATGGGGCAATATCATCTTCTCTCCTATCAAGTACACACAGGAGAATATTGGTGAGAGCCACAGCTTTACCATTGTAGAAGTACAGGGAACTGAAGAACATATGGTTTACTCTGCACTTGAGATCCAATTCACCGTATTGATTGAAGACGCCGGTGAAGGCGTGCTGGATCTGAAGATAAGTACACCCAGGGGCGTTGTCTTCGCCAACATTTTCATTCCTCAAGATCTAAAACCTTATGACCTTGGGGTTGTCACTAGCAATGTTGGAGACTGTTTGGAATAGTGATCATGAACCGGATGCCGGCGGATATCCGCCGGTATCCGGACCATGTCCGGACTATGTACAGCAATGACAAAGGAGTATATATGAAAAGATTAATTGCGGTCCTTGCAACAGTAACAATATTGCTGGTCAATATGTTTAGCCTTTCTGCGGCCGGGGCCTTGCCCGAACAGCGGGACCCGGACACCTTGATCATCGGCCACACGACCATGATGAACGGTAATTTTTTCTCGGAACTATGGGGAAACAACACGGCTGATATCGATGTGCGCAGCATTCTGCATGAATATCCCCTGATTGCCTGGAAAAACAATGGCGAGTATCTGGTCAACAGAACGGTCGTTAAGACGCTGGAAACCAGCACCGCCGACAACGGGGATCGCACATATACCATCAGCCTTCAGGCGGGTTTAAAGTACTGTGATGGATCAAAAATTACTGCCAAAGACTATGTGTTCAATTTTCTTCTGATGTCCTCCCCGCAGATCAGGGAGCTTAGCGGCTTGTCCATCACCAAGGATTATATTCAGGGATTTACAGAGTATAATGCCGGTGAAAAGCCTTACTTTTCCGGTGTCCGCCTGATAGATGACCTCACTTTCTCTGTTCTTGTAACTGCAGAAAACCTCCCCTACTATTTTGAACTCAGTTACATCAACAACAATCCCCTGCCCTACAAGGTGCTTATTCCGGGCTGCGACATTGTTGATGATGGCGAAGGCGCCTTTATCAGCGGGGAGTTCACAGCTGAAATGCTTCGAGAGACTTTGCTCAACCCGCAGACCGGTTATATATCTCATCCCACTGTCACCTCCGGTCCCTACAGGCTGGTTGATTATGACAACGCGACCAAGCGGGCGGAGTTTGTAGTAAACACGTATTACAAGGGAAACTACGAAGGCCAGGTTCCGTTGATCCCAAGGATCATATTCCGCGAGATTAAAAATGAAAATATTATTAAGGAATTAACTGAAGGCACGGTTGATCTGGTGAACAAGGTCAGCGACGGGCAAGTCATCAATGCAGGGCTGGAGCTCGCTGCAAGCGGCGGCTTTAAAGCGATGTCTTATCCGCGCGCCGGCGCAGGCTTCCTGGCAGTGGCGGCAGAGCGTGACATTACCAGCTCCGTCACCTTCCGCCAGGCGCTGGCGTACACCCTTGACTATGAGGTGCTCCCGCGCGATTTCCTCCAGGGCCATGGGGAAAGGGTCTATGGCTACTATGGCTTAGGCCAGTGGATGGCAGTTGAGATGAAGCAACAGCTTGAAGAGCTGCAGCCTTATACGCTGGATCTGGACAAGGCGGCCGAGCTCCTGCAGCTGGATGGCTGGGTATATAATCAGGATGGCACGCCCTATGATCCTAATGCAGGGCTTCGCCACAAGCAGATTAATGAAACCTTTGTGCCCCTGAGTCTGGTGATGGCGGTTACTGAACACAATGTTGCTGCTGATTTGGTGGCTGAAATGCTGCACAGCTCGCTTGCCCAGCTTGGCGGCGAACTGAACGCTGTCCGCATGCCCCTGGACGAAGCCCTGAGACAATACTACAGACAGGAACAAAGGCAATTCGATTTCCTTTTCCTTGGAACAAACTTTACCCACCTGTTTGACCCTACAGACACCTATCTTGTCGGCGAGCAGTATCAGGGCACCATGAACACCTCCGGCGTCCAGGATGAAAAGCTGGCTCAGCTTGCTGAAAATATCACTCATGCTCAGCCGGGCAATCGTGATACCTACCTGAGCAGATGGATGGAGTTTCAAGCGTACTGGTCTGAGGTTCTGCCAATGATTCCCTTGTATGGCAATACCTATCATGATCTGTTCGTATCAGGTCTGGTTGGGTACTACCCTCAGTTTTACTGGAATTGGGGAAGCGCGATCCTGTATGCGGAATTATTCAGGAAATAAGATGTAGCCCCAACCCGGCCTCATCATAGGGACACCTTACACACAAAGCGCCTTTTACACGAAGAGGCGCTTTGATCGTTTTACTACCGCCAAGTTTTCGGACTAACCGACCATTCTGGTAGATCCGCGGACAATCAATTCAGGTTTTATAGACAAGGGAGTGAGATGAGTATCGGTGTGTTCATCCATCCGGATCACCAATTGCGTGGCGTGCTGGGCTAACTTATCAGCAAAGGTGTCAACTGTTGTCAACCGGGGGAAACATATATTGTCAAAGCGAATATTGTCAATCCCTACCACAGAAATATTGTTGGGTACTTGCGCGCCGGCTGCTTTTAGGCCTGAAATCACGCCATAGGCCAGCATATCATTCTGGCAGACAATGCCGGTATAGCGGTTATGATGCTGTAAAATCCTTTCTGCCATAGCATATCCGACCTCAAGCTCATAGATGCCGTCATTTGATTCGCTTTCTTCTGAAACCATAAAAATGTTTTCAAAGGAAAAGGGCAGGGCATGCTTTTCAATCGCAAACCTGCAGCCATCCAATGTGAGGCGTCTGCTTTGGAAGTGTTTCAGGGGCGTGGTCAGAAAGGCAATCGCGTGGTGACCTTGACTCAGCAGATATTCAGTTGCAATGCGGCCGGCCTCAAAACGATTTTCCTTTGCATTGAGCACATTTGGAATATCCGGAAAATTAGATTCAAAGACACAGGCGAATCCACCCAGGTTAAGGTAGTGGCGCAGCGACTCAGATGATTCATCGACGGACATCAACAGGAGAGAACCGATCTTCTTTTGGATGAGGCTGTTGATAAGCTGCCGCTCAAGAAGAGGATCGCGGTGGGAATTCATGATGAACGTAGAATGGTTTTCCCGATTGGCTATCTGCTCAATGCCGGCAATAAACAGCAGGTAACGGGGGTTCTGAAAGGTTGGGACGATGACGCCCAAGAAAGGATTCTGGTCCGTTACCAGCATCCTCTTTTTCAGATTGTCGGAATACCCGAGTTTAGCTGCCGCTTTTAAAACGCGTGCCTGCATTGAGGCACTTACGGGATACTTGCTGGCGCTCAGAACGCGCGAAGCTGTAGCTACAGAACAGCCGGCTTCTCTGGCAACATCAGCAATTGTTAACCCAGTCATGCTTTTTTCCACTTCCAAGCTCATCCTCGTTTATTCATTATGAAACACAATAAAAAGATACCACAAAACGAGCGAAACAACAACATTTCTATCTTGGAACAGAAAAAATACTAAAAATTGCTTAAAATGGGAGCAGAAAAGACATAAAAGAACAAATAACTAAAAAATTCTATAATATTACTGACGTTATCGATCCTATCTGTGGCATATTTTTTTGCATTCTGGAATCGCTCCCGATGAGCAAGATTTAACTGGTGTCCGCCGTAAGATTTGGGGGGAAGAAGCCGTGAAAAAGAACTTAGTCTCGATCCTGCTTCCAATCTTTATTGCATCGTTGCGCCGGGCCTTTTGTCGCCCTGCTGTGTCAGTCAACCTCGATGTAGCTTAGTCTACGCCTTCGATTCCCATCCTTGCAGGCCAACAAAATCCCTCGCCGCTTTGGATGCAAACCAGTTTTCCGCAGCAGCAGAAAGCGCCCCCCTTTACGCCAATACAGCTTCATGTGAGCGCCTTGCTGGTCAATCAGGACCTTGCCGGAAGGAAGTACCAGCAGGCGGCAGCGGATATCCTCCATCAGCGTTCTGTGCGTCGGGATGTAGATTTTGGTTTGAATGGCATCGCTTCGACCAAGAGCCTGAAAGCGCTGGATTTTAAGAGCATGGCGCTGCTGACCGGCTTGCAAGCCGGCGCCAGGTAAGACCATATAAGATTCACTGGGCCAAATACCGGACACCATGAACCCATCATGGCATCCGGTATGCCATTTGTTATGAAGGTCACTGTAACAATCAGCGTATGCCCTTTGGACATTTACAATATCGAGAAGTGTTGAGGTACGATACATAGGTAACACTTAGGGAGAAGAAAGCAGAGAGACTCTG
>DAONZY010000092.1:0-5568 GCA_035407085.1 Deltaproteobacteria bacterium
TGGCTCCCCAACCCGGACTCGAACCAGGGACAAGGTGGTTAACAGCCACCTGCTCTACCAACTGAGCTATTGGGGAATGTGCTGTTTAAAACCTTTTGGGTCTCAAAAACAGATGCATTAAATAGCACAGTCGATTTGATGGTGTCAACAAAAAATTGAGCAGCTTGTCTGTATTTCGAGCGACTGCTGGTTTTGCCTGCAGGTCGTGGTTGTAAGACATCATTTGAAGTTGTCCTGTTGATGAACCGTTCTCTGTTCATAGTACTGTTCCTGCTTGTTCCAGAGCAGCTGGGTGGCATAGTCCATCATTCTGGTCAGGCTGTGTGTGTCTGCAATGCGGTGGCGATTGGCGATTCTGTTGAGCACTCTGCAGGTGATATCAGGAGACATGTACCACGGCATAAAGATCAACCCCTTTCGTGTGCATTTTAGCTGTTGTTTGTTTTAATTGTGCCGTTGTCCGTTATAAGCATTTAGTGTGCCATTTGGCAGTATGTGCCTTGTGCGGCCAAGTGCCTGTCAAAGCGCGTTGTTGCCCGGCAATGCCAGGATAGCAAGCCTGTCAAATTGCTGACAATTGCATCGGGTTGCACGGATTGATGACAGGAGAGGGGGATAATACAATTGCTGCTGCCCTTGACATTTAGCAATGCATAATTATCTTTTAACAAGATCGCAGTTGTAAAACGTACCAACAAAGGAGGAGTAAGATCATGGCACTGGTTAAGTACAATCCACTCAGAGAATTGCGCAGCATGCAGGAGCAGATGAACAGGCTCCTCAACCTTTCCTGGAATCATGACCTGTCGGGCGAGGATATCAAGGAGGGTATCTGGCAGCCGCCGGTTGACATCTATGAGACCGAGGACAGTATCGTTATCAAGGCGGAACTGCCCGACGTGGACCAGAAGGATATTGAGGTGCACATTGAGGACAACACCCTGATACTCAAAGGCGAAAGAAAACACCAGAGTGAGGTCAAGAAGGAAAATTACCACCGTATCGAGCGTTACTTCGGTACCTTCCAGCGCAGCTTCAGTCTGCCTGCCAACGTCAAGGTGGAAGATGTCAGCGCTTCGTCAGAAAAGGGCGTTCTGACCGTCACCCTGCCCAAAAAGGAAGAGGCCAAACCCAAACAGATCAAGGTTGAAGTGAAATAGCCCGGGACGCGGGAGTCGGGACCGGGGACCGGGAAAGTCAAAAGTTTTCCGTCCCCTGTCCCAGTCCCCAGCCCCCAGTTTTTTCTTGCCATTTCCCTGTCCTGTGTTAATATGCCCAAAATTTAGGCAAGCCCTGCTTGCCTAAGTTAATCCCCCTTTAGCTTCTCGTCCTGCATAATGTTGAAATCATTCAAAATTGGATCCTTGCTGCTGGCGCACAACGTCGTGCTTGCCCCGCTTGCCGGTATTACCAATTTGCCGTTTCGTCTGATGTGCCGCCATGAAGGCGCCAGCCTAGCCTTTACGGAGATGGTCAGTGTCAATGGTCTAGTGCGTGAAGGCGCCGGTACACTGGCGCTACTTAAGAGCTGCCGTGAAGATCGTCCCCTGGGGATTCAGCTCTTCGGTGACACACCTGACGATCTGGCAGAGGCGGCCCGCATGGTGGACGGCTATGGTGATCTGCTGGATATAAATATGGGTTGTCCGGTACGCAAGGTGGTTGGTACGGGTGCTGGTAGCGCCTTATTGCGCGATCCGCAGAAGATTGCCGCCATAGTCCGGGCAGTGCGTGCTGCTACCGGGATGCCGCTGACCGTCAAAATCAGGTCCGGATGGCATTGCGGGGACAATACTTATCTGGAAATTGCCCGGATTGCCCAGGAGGAAGGCTGTGATGCGGTCACGCTGCATCCACGTAGCCGCAGCCAGATGTTTTCCGGGGTGGCAGACTGGAGCCAGTTGGCGGAATTGAAATTGAGACTGTCCATACCGGTGATTGGCAGCGGCGACCTGTTTACAGCGGACGACTGCCAGCGGATGCTTACAGAGACCGGCTGTGACGCCGTAATGATCGCCCGCGGGGCTTTGGGCGCTCCGTGGATATTCAGACAGGTTTGCTGTCTGGCCGAGAGCGGGCACTATGCGCCGGTTTCAAATCGCGAACGGGCCGAGACGATCCTGAGGCACATGGAATTGTATGTGCGTGAACAGGGTGAGGCGGTTGCCACCCGGGAGATGAAAAAGCACATCGGCTGGTACGCCAAAGGGTTCGCCGGCGCCGCGGAAATACGGCGTGAGGCCAATGGCGCCCGGGTACCGGAGGATATTTACAGAATCGCGGAGAGGATCGGGACCATCCCGGATATGCTGCATGAAACCTGGGGCGTTAGCTGATGACATAAATGGTATGCCGGATGGTTACTATGCCAATGTGATTGACAGTGTGGGTGACGGCGTGATTGTCGTTGGCAACGACGGTATCATCACGCTGTGCAATCCGGCGGCGGAAGAACTGACCGGTTTTTCGCGGCGGCAGATGCTGGGCGCCGATTTTGAAAAGCTGTTCTCTCTGGAAGCCGTTCTGGTGGAGATGGTTGCCAGGACCATGCGCACCGGACTGACGATCTCTGATCAGGACAACATGGTTGTGCGCAGCACCGCCCGGATCACGCCGGTGGCAGTGACCTGCTATCCCATGACCCTGGCCGACGGAGAGCATGTTGGAGTGATTGTCACGCTCAAGGATATTACCTATGTCCGTGAGCTGGAGGCCACACTGCGGCAGGCCGACCGGCTTTCTACCCTGGGTACCCTGGCGGCAGGCCTGGCACATGAGGTCAAGAATCCGCTGGGGGGCATCAGGGGGGCGGCTCAACTGCTGGAGCGTGAACTGGGCTATCAGAACGACCTGCTGGAGTATACGCGGGTTGTCATCAGGGAATCGGAGCGGATTGACCTGATCATCCGCGAACTGCTTGATCTGGCTTCGCCACGGGGACTCAAGACGGCGCCGATCAATCTGCATCGTGTGCTGGATGACATTCTGCAGCTGCAGCGTCACGCCGTGCGTGACCGCAATATCAGCTTTGTTTCCGACTACGATCCGAGTATCCCCGACATCATGGCCGACGGGGAACTGCTCAACCGCGTTTTTCTCAATCTGGTCTGCAACGCCCTGGATGCCATGGGTGAGGCTGGTCAATTGACAGTAACCAGCCGGGTGCTTTCCGACTACCATATGGCGCAGAACGATCGCAGATCCCGCATGGTTGCGGTGGAAATAAGCGATGACGGGCCTGGAATACCACCGGAAGACCTTGAAAACATCTGGACCCCTTTTTTCAGTACCAAGGCCAAGGGCACCGGTCTGGGGCTGACAATCTGCCACCGGATCGTGGAGGAGCACAGGGGCATGATCAAGGTGGAATCGGATGTGGGGCGCGGGACCAGGTTTACCGTGCTGCTGCCGTTGATACAATAACCGTTGGCCGTCTTACGTTAACCGAGGACCGTTATGATAACGGACACGGACACGGTCAACGGACACGAAAATGAGGTGAATATGTCGCTGAGCAGAATTCTGGTTGCTGATGATGAAGAAAGTATGCGCTGGGTACTCTCCAAGGCCTTGAAGCGCAAGGGGTTTCAGGTGGATCTGGCCCAGGACGGGCGCCAGGCGTTCTCCATGATCCAGGAGAACAACTACGATCTGGCGATTCTGGACATCAAGATGCCCCAGATCAATGGCCTGGATCTGCTGGATCGCATCCGCGAGACCAGAAACGATCTACTGGTTGTGATCATGACCGCCGAGGCAAGCATGAAGAATGCGGTCGAGGCGATGAAACGCGGCGCCTATGATTACATCACCAAGCCGTTTGACCTGGATGTGATTGATGCCATTGTCGAGAAGGTGGGGCGTGCCAGGGAACTGGCCAGCCAGGTGAGCGTGCTCAAGCAGGAGCTGAAGGAACGCTACCGGGTTGAAAAGAGCATTATCGGCAATTCGCCGGCCATGCAGAATGTCTACAAGACCATCGGCAAGGTGGCCGACAGTGATGTGACCATCCTGATCCAGGGCGAATCCGGTACGGGCAAGGAGATGGTGGCCCGGGCGGTGCACTTCAACTCCAGTCGGCTGGCCAAACCGTTCGTTGCGATCAACTGTGCCGCCATTCCGCGCGACCTGCTGGAGAGCGAGCTGTTCGGCTCGGAAAAGGGCGCCTACACCGGTTCCAGCGAACGTAAGCAGGGCAAGTTTGAGCAGGCCAACCAGGGCACCATTTTTCTGGACGAGATCGGTGACATGCCGCTTGACCTGCAGGCCAAGATCCTGCGTGTGCTGCAGGAGCATGAGGTCACCAGGATCGGGGGTGCCCAGAACATTCAGGTCGATGTGCGTGTTGTGGCAGCCACCAACCAGGACCTGCTGGAACGGGTACGCAACCGTGAGTTCCGCGAAGACCTGTATTACCGGCTGAACGTGGTGCCGATCAACCTGGTGCCGCTCAGGGAACGGCGCGAGGATGTTCCGGATCTGGCGCGCTACTTTCTGGAGCAAACCTGCAAGGAGCTTGGCATACCGCCCAAACGGCTGATGAAGGAGACCATGGATCTGCTGATGTCACACAGCTGGCCGGGCAATGTGCGCGAGCTGGAAAACACCATCAAGCGTGCGGTGATCCTCTCCAATGATCCGCTGCTGACCCCGGCTGATTTTGACAGCATGGCGGCCGCCCCCTGCGGTCAGACCGTTTCCGCACCGGATGCCTCCCTGGAGGCGATTGTGGATGCCAAGCTGAGGGCCTCCTTTAGCGGTATTGAACTGCTTGAGAAGGGGGACGTACATGCCATGGTGCTGGAGCAGGTGGAGCGGCCGCTGATCCGTTTCATTATGGAAAGGACCCGTGGCAATCAGGTCAAGGCGGCAGACATCCTTGGTATTAACCGCAATACGCTGCGCAAAAAGATTCAGGAACTGAATGTGGATTTGAAAAGGAACTGAAAGGCGGGGACTGGGGACCGGGTACCGTGAAAGTCACATAACGGTCTACGGTCAACGGACACGGACAACGGAGGTGTTACATGTCAATCAAAGATAAGTTTTTTCTGGATGCTGAAAAAGCGGTACTGGTGGTGATCGATGTGCAGGACAAGCTGGCAGCGGCCATGGATCAGCAGGTGCTGGGCGGTCTGCTGAAAAATACCGGCATTCTGCTGGAGAGCGCGGTTGAGATGGGCGTGCCGGTGCTGTTCACCGAGCAGTATGTCAAGGGCTTGGGACAGACCTTGCCGGAGTTGAAGGAAAAGGCTCCTGCGGCAGATTACTATGAGAAGATGACCTTCAGCTGCTGCGGCAATCAGGAGTTTGTAAAGAAGCTGAAAGAGAGCGGCAGGAAGCAGGTCATCATGACTGGCATGGAGACCCATGTCTGTGTGCTGCAGACCGCTCTGGAACTGCTGGATGCGGGCTTTGAGGTGCATCTGGTCAAGGATGCCGTGATGAGCCGCAGCAATGATAACCGTCAGACAGCCATCGATGCCATGACCGCCGCCGGCGCCGTGCCGACCTGCACCGAGTCGGTCGTATTTCAGCTGCTCAAGATCGCCGGGACGGAGTCATTCA
>DAONZY010000093.1:0-5419 GCA_035407085.1 Deltaproteobacteria bacterium
CAGGCATATGACAGATTAAGTCATCATGGCCTTTTTATTGGTGATAGTTCCGATTATAAACCTCAAGGTGGCATGTTTTTATTAGCGCCTTTAAGCATTTTTATTACCCCTGATTCTCTTGTCGGATGGTTGCTTAGCAGGGATAAAAGTTACTGTGGTTGTTTTGAAGATGGAAAACAATTTTATAATTCAAGGCGGTTTATAGAAGATAACGCATTCAAAAAATCAGATAAAGGAGTTGGAAAATGAGTACATACCAAGACTATTTTGATAAGGCAGAGCTTGCTTTGGCTGCATACTCGGATTTCAGCATGGTACCTCGCGATGTAAATGGGGTGATATTAGATACTGATGAAGTAAAAAAGCAACTTACAAACTTACAAAATGGCATTATCCCTTGGTCAGAAAAAACTTCAGATTTTTCAGATAAAGAAGCCGACAAATTTCTCGAACGCTTTGAAGTTCTGGATCAGTTTTCAAATACAGATGGGTTTTCCGCGACATTATTCAGGAACAAGGCAAACGGCCAGCTATATTTCGTTAATCGCGGCACAAACGATGCTCCGGACTTTGTAACCGATGCCATACTGGCTACCGGCGGTAAACCCTTGAACCAGATATTGAGTATGGTCAACTACTATCTTCGTCTGCAAGCCGGAACAAGCCACATGGCGCAGCAAGTTGTCGCTATGTATGACGAAGACGGTGCGCTCTCTTTTGAATTCAGTACTCCGGTTGCTGGAGTAGGAACCGTTAACGGCATCGGCAATGGCCCTGTTGAAGTCTGTGGTCATTCTCTCGGCGGCTACCTCAGCACAATATTCGGCTATCTGTTCGGCGGAAATGTTTTGTCTGTGAATACCTACAACGCACCCGGCTCATGGGGTGTAGAAGCTACCATGCGAGAACTTGCAAGTTTGCTTGGCAATTCAACCCCATCGTATGCCGAAGATCGTCAGACCAACCTTATAGGTGATTACCTTGTTTCTGCTGTTCCGGGCCATCGTGGAACTGACATTCGCGTGTTTGAGGAAGGCAATGCCCACAGCCAGAAGGTAATGACCGATTCACTGGCCCTGCAGAACATGCTTGCCTCTCTTGACCCCACTTTATCTCCGGCAAACATGCTTGCAATCGTTAAGGCTGCCTCAGCAGTTGACGGTAATTCACTTGAACAAACCCTTGATTCCATCCGCAAAACCATTCTCGGACCAGGAACAATACCGACAAAGGCAAGTGGCGCATCAGATTCACAAGCAAGCAGGGAAACATATTACAAAAACTTGTACGATTTTATGGGAACAGGGCAGTTCACATCGCTTCAAGGTAAAATTATGATCTCAACTGCCTATGATACGATTGACAGTCGTGCAAGAACTGAATTCAGTACATTGCTTAGCATTATCAATCTAAGTCCGATTATGATCACCGGCACCAGCACTTCAAACCAAACCTTGCTTGATTCAAAACTCCAAACGGTGTGGAGTGACCTCTACTCAAAATGGCAAGCAGACAACCAGCTTACTGCCGCTGAACGCGCAGCAGGCAAAGCCAACTTCTCTGATCAGTACCTTAAAGACCGCGCTTCCATGCTTGCCTGGCTGATCAAAGGCAACATCGGCGACAAGCGCGACCTGAGCGGTGAAATGACTATTACCGACAACAGCATCGCAGGCGACTGGATATTCACCGATGTGGACGGCAAGCACAGGATAAACGTAGAACACTCCACCTCATCAGAAATCGAGGATGAATTCAGAAACCAGGTTCATTTCAGCAGCGCGACAAAGAGCGACAACTTCACCGGTGGCTCGGTCAGCGACTTCATCTATTGCGGGGGCGGCAACGACACCATCTGTGCCGATAACTATGCAGCCGCCACCGCAGGGAGGTGCGCGGCATGATTACAATGATTTTAATAGTGATAGCTGTTTTCTACGTCTTGGCGTTTCTGGCAGTAACCTTCATGGCGCCCAACTGGGGCGCTCGGGTTGCGGGATGGTTGTTGCTGCTATCCCCGATCATCTGGAAAACCTGGGACATCCCCATAGGCCAGCATAAATTCAAAAAGCTGTGCGAACAGGAAGCAGGCATCAAGATATATGTGCAAAACCCCAAACTGGCCAAGCGGATAAGGCTGGAGGGTAATGAGTTTAGTGATTCAACCGCAGATAAATATTTTCAGTTTTACCCATCTATTCAACAAATAGAGGCCAAAGACAAAGAATACAGTTATGTCTACGATCCCATCGCTTATGCCCTTTATGAAAGAGACGGCAAAGGCAAGGTTGTTTCAAAACTGATGGACACAGTGGACAAGAGTCCTCCCAAAACCAGGGTTACCCACGCTGCCTCTTCCAAGGCCGAGTACTTCCTGAGTTATGAAATCAAAAAATACCCATACCGCACCACCCTGTATCGTTACACCCTGCGAAGCGCGGACAACACAGTTATTGGCACTGTGACAAATATTTATCACGCATGGTCCAAGCCCGAAAACACACTGCTCGGCAGGGCCTTTAATGTGAAATATTGCGGAAGTGACAAAGAATATGAATTAATTCAACTAATTGCTCCAAAAGGGAGGAAATAAGCATGCTTACAACAACACAACTGAAAGAATACGCCCAACTCAGCCAAGCCGCATATGCATATTTTGATAACACTATTCTGGGAAGAACAGTAGATGAGGTTAAAAAGAAACTCAAAGCCGAAGGCAAAGGCGACTTCACGGAAAAAGAAGCCCAGGAATTCACCGCCCGTTACGAATTGCTGCATCAGTTCGAGGATGCGCCGGATTGCAACGGATTCAGCGCGACGGTATTCCGGGACAAGTCAGATAACCATATAGTACTTGCATTTCGCGGCACCGAGTTTGACCTGGACAGGTGGCGCGATCTCTTGCTCACCGACATTCGCATAGGCATTGACGGCTATGCCTCGCCGCAGGCCATAGCCGAATATCGCTACATCAAACAACTGATGACTGCACCGGGGGAAACAGTCCTGTACAGCCAATCAGAGAAAGATGCACTGAAAAGCATATTCTGGGATACGTTGCCTGACGACCCGGAAAGCATTTCAGATCCACAAGGTTACGAAGCCATATGGGACATGTATTTGACAAGGATTCTTGCAGATAAAGGCATCGATGCCGGTCAGACTGCCGGTCAACCGCTTATCACAACCGGCACCAAAATTGATCTTGTCGGCCATTCCTTGGGCGGGCATCTAGCAATGCTGGCAGACCGGTTTTTCCCGGAATTGAATGTTCAAAACATTGTAACCCTGAACGCCCCGCGCTTTTATGACGGCACATTATCAGGATTTGGCAACGCCGAGCCTGTTTTGAGCCAATTCAGCACAGGCTGGCATACTGAAAAAATCACACGCATGGAAGCGGTTGGCGACCCTGTCTCTGGACTAGGAACCGTTTACCCTGGTGAGCAAGTATTGCTTGGGCAAGAAAATGGGGGAGCAACATCAATAGGCACCAACCATTCCAGTATCAACAGCACCGACGGCCTGAGACTGACCGAAATGCTGGGCATGCTCGACAGCGCCATAATGGCTGACGCAAGGTTGGCTAAACCATTGATGGATGGATCGGCAGCCATACCCGAACAGGGTTATGAAAAGCTGCTGGACAGTATCAGAAGAATATTTCTCGGCAATAGCATTGCTGCAACGCCTATCGGCAAAGATGGGGCAAGCCGGGATGTTTTTTATAAAAACATTGATGAATTGATCAATAATGCAGCTTTCCAATCTCTGGCAGGTCATGCCGCAATAATTCCTCTCTCAACAGTCACCGCAACTCAAATGATCAATGCTGCTTTGGCAAACAACATTGTCAATGATGTACCAATGGCCTACCGCTATGCTCTTAAAGAATTCAATCCCTTTGTTGTTTGCGGCGCGGACTACAGCAAATTCAATCAAAACGGAGAGCTTGACCTGATCGATCTTGTAACAGGCAACGGTACAATGTCCAACTTATGGATTGCTGACCGTGCAGAAATGCTTTCCTTGCTGATACAGGTCAATATTCAAGACACAAATTCACTACCGTTCACTTCTAGCGATGGTTTGGCGCGAGGTTACTACGACTGGACCAGCGGCAAGGAAGTGGTATTGCGTGAATCTCTGTTTCAATCCCAACACAAGATTATTTTCGGCCGGGATCGCGGCGATTTTATTGCTGGCGATAATTTTTCAGACCGGTTGTATGGAGAAGGCGGTAATGACACAATCCTAGGTCAGGCTGGCGACGACTATCTCGAAGGTGGCTCCGGTGGCGACAAACTGTACGGTGGCGACAATACCGACACCATCCAGGGCGGTTCCGGCGACGACACCATCGAAGGCGGCAAGGACAATGACACCCTCTACGGCGGAGCCGGATTCGACACCTATATCTACAACATCGGCGACGGCAGCGACACCATCATCGACTCCGACAAACAGGGAAGGATCGTCATAAAACGCAACGGTCAGACCATCCAGACCCGTATGCTGTTCAAAGACGGCACTGCCAATGTCTGGCGGGATGCCACCGGCAAGGTACAGATCACCCACAACTCCCCCTGGAAAATAGTCCTCGAAGACGGCGGCGTCATTGAACTCGGCGAAGACTTCCAGGACGGCGACTTCGGCATCCACTTGGCGGAACTTCCCGGCATCACCACCACCCGCACCATTGTCGGCGACCTGAACCCGTATACAGGCAACTCAAACCAATACGACCCGCTTGGCTATGTTGTCGAACAGGATGTCATTGTCGATAGTTTGGGCAACGTCATCTGCGACCCCGGATACTCACTGCCCACTCGGCGCGACTACCTCTACGACAGCAGCGGAAACGACCGTATCCAGTCCGGCGGCGGGGATGACATCATCTGTGCCAACAAGGGGGGCGACGACATCCTGGAAGGGGGTAGCGGCAGCGATGTCGTTTTGGACTTCGGCGGTGGCAGCAACCAACTCTTCGGCGAAACATACGGCGAAATGACCGCCCTGGTCAGCACAGGAGAGGTTGCGGAAAGCATCAACGAGAAAGGCGACTTGCTGTCCGCTGGTAGTGGCAATGATCAACTATATGGTTCAAACCGCAATGACGCCCTGTTCGGCGGCGGAGGAGATGATCTGCTGGTGGGCGCTGGCGGCGACGATGTCATCCTGGCCGATTCAAGCGTAACATGGGCTGATGGAAACTGGAGCGTCAGCGTCACACAAAACCCATATGGAGCAAATTTTACAAAGGTGGACTTTCAAGAAGCGGCCATAGGCGGCAACGATGTTATTCATGGCGGTTCTGGCAATGATTTTGTCTATGCCGGCGGCGGTGATGACACTGTTGATGGAGGCAGCGGCGACGATTTTGTTTTTGGTGAGGCCGGGAATGACGTGATCATAGGCG
>DAONZY010000094.1:0-5398 GCA_035407085.1 Deltaproteobacteria bacterium
ACCTCCTGCCCGTCAACACTTACGAGCCGCCTTGGAAAATCAACCTGCAGATTTCCGCTTGAGAAAACCGGCTCTGGCACATCCTGCTGGGAACGTCTCAAGGCAGCACGGATGCGGGCCATTAATTCACCCACGCCAAATGGCTTGGTCAGGTAATCATCCGCCCCGGCATCCAGCGCAGCCACCTTGTCGTCTTCCCGTTCCCGCACCGAAAGCACTATGATCGGAACTTGCGACCACTCCCTGATGCGCCTGATCACCTCGATGCCATCCAGATCAGGCAACCCAAGATCCAGCAGAATTACATCAGGCCTGACAGTCGCCGCTGCAGCCAGTCCGGCATTACCGCTTTCTGCCTCATGCAGAAGAAACTCGTCATTGCTCAGCACGGTGCTGAGAAACCTGCGGATGGCCGATTCATCATCAACGACCAGTATCTTGTAAAAACTGTTTCTGTTGTTTTGGCCAACCATTCAGAATTCTCCTGTCCCATCCAAAGGTAGCCTCACCACCATGCGCAAGCCCCCAGATGGGCGATTTTCGGCTTTGATACTGCCATTGTGCGCCTCCACAATGCCTTTGCAGATTGAAAGCCCCAATCCAGTACCGCCTGCACCTTCAGGCACGGGAAGTCGATAGAACTTGTCAAACACCCGCTGCAATTCGGTTTCAGCAATGCCCTTGCCGTAATCACAAACCTCGATTTCAAGACAGTCCTGCCCAAGACCAGCCCCGATTTCAACCGGACTGTCCGCGGGCGAATATTTCAGGCTGTTTTCTATCAGGTTGACCATTACCTGAGTCATCAGCACCATATCCATTGCAACCAGGGGCAGCATTGGTTCAATCCTGACCACAATCTGACGGTTTTTTGCAATTGGTTCCAATGCGCCAATAGCACAGCCAACCAGATCCTGCACATCCCCCGGCTCAAGCTTGAGCCTGACAGCACCAGATTCAATGCGGGTCATGTCCAGTAAATTTGCGACAAATCGATTCAGGCGCTCGGCCTCACCGCAGGCGGTGTCCAGCAGTTCCCTGCGTGATTGATCCGGCAAATTGAGATCATCCGCCTTGAGACTTGTCAAAACCCCTGTTATGGAGGACAGCGGCGTGCGCAAATCATGCGATATCGAGTTCAGCAAGGCCCGCTCCAGATTCTCGCGCGCCTGAATAATTTTGGCTTGCTCGGCCTGCTTTGCAAGATTGACCCTCTCCATCGCCATGGAAGCCTGGGCTGCGAACGCATCCGCCAGGCGTCTGTAATCCTGGGACTGATAGTCATCTTCATGCTCAAACCCGATCCCCATAACACCCAAAAGCCCCACAGGCGTACGCAAAGGGAGAAAGAACAGTCCGGACGCTGGATAAATGTCTGTTCCCCTGCCTGCCATACTGCCGTTCTGAAAGGCCCACTCAGCAACAGAGCAGTCATATTGATCAAGCTTCAGTCCCTTGCTGGCCACTACAACATCCAGTCCAGGCCCGGTCGGGAATAATATTGTCAGCCGGGCCTTGAGCGCTTCCTCCACATTCCGCACCACAGCATTCAAAACAGACTGAATATCTACCGCTGCCGTCAGGTCGCGGCTCAGGTAATACAAACTCGCCGTCTGCACCTCCCGCATTCTCAGCACCTCGGCCCGTTCGCCGGCACGGGCAACCAGCGAGCTGATAACCATCCCCACAACAAACAATGCGGCAAAAGTGATCAAATATTGTGTGTCAACAACTTCAAAGGTCAGCCGGGGTGGGACAAAAAAGAAATCAAAGGCCATGACGCCCAGCACCGAGGTTACAACCGCCTGCTTTCTGCCAAGCCGGACAGACACGATTACAACCGCCAGCAGGTAAAACATGACCATGTTGGTCGGATCAAGCACAGGCCGTAAAAACTCGCAGGCAATTGTTACCATGGCAATCAGCAGAAAGCAGAACAGATAACTGATCAGCCCGGACTTGCCCATAGCTGTAGAACGGACTTTTCGTCCGTTATCCGAAGCAAGCTCAAGGCTTACAACGAGCACATCGACCTTGCCAATGCCACGAATAATCTTTTCGTGAATCGGCAAAAACAGGCGATCCTTCAAGCGAGGCCTGCCGGGCTTGCCAACAACGACCCTTGTAATACCATGCCTTGATGCGCACTCCTTGATGGCGTCCACAATCGACATGGCCGCAACGCTGGTTACCTGTGCCCCCAGACTTTCTGCGAGCCTCAAGAAATGCCAGACCCGTTCACTATTTTCACGGGTGTACTTGCTGTTACTTGGCGTTTCCACATAGACCGTATACCACTGCGCCCCCAACTGATCGGCTAATCGGCGGGTAGCCCGAATCAGCTTTTCACTGTTGGGCCCACCACTGATGCAGGCCAGCAGTCTTTCCGGCGCCACCGAAGTATCACGTTTCGAATCAGTGTTCATTTCTGTATGCTCATTGCAATGCTGGCCTTGCAGATCAGTTTTTCCCGTGGATCACAGTTGACGCACAATCGACAGGGGCACCACCCTCCATTCCTGCCCCAGCTTATCAAACACCGGCACCTGGCCGGGTTCATATGGTGGCGGAACGATCATCGTAACACCTTCTTCATTCTGAATAATATCACCATCTTCATACAATTCCCCTGCATAAACACCGGTTTCCACATTGTATTGATAGAGCTTCATATCCACCTCGCACCCAATGTCATCCCGCCATGACAGAGCAATATATCAGCGTGGATATAAATATTGTGTCAAAATGAGGCAAACAGACGTCAAGAAAGTGTCAAGCCTGGCAGATATCCTCCGTGAACCATTGCCAGCACTCAAATTTTCGGGACGCCTTTCAGCTGTGCGACTTATTATGTCACCATGCCGTGATAAGTTCACTGAAAATTCCAAACAGGGGTAGACAAATGGAAGCAGTGACAATCGCAGGTTTGGCAGTAGTAGTGGTAGGCGGGTATTTTTCCGTGATGGACTTTCTGGCAGATCTGGGACTGACCGGCAGGGCAGTCACCAGCCGGCGCAAGACACCAACAGTTTCAAGACAGGTACTCGTCGCGTCTGAGCGCGGGGTCAAGCAGATGGCGGGGATGGACATTTGAAAGCGCGGCCAGCAGGCTGTTGCGGACCTGGGGGATATCCTGTTCCAACTGCCGCAGCAGCAGCTTCATGCGCCTGCGCTGCAGGTCGTCCTGACTCTGCATGGGACAGGCGCAGCTGACCGTAGTCAAACCGGCCTCGGCAACAAAACTGACAATATCGTCTTCGGGCACATAGACCAGCGGCCTGATGACCACTGTTTCGCCGTTATCAGCCAGCATGCGGGCCGACATAGCCTTGAGCGAGCCGACAAAGAACTGGTTCAGCAGCAGTGTTTCAATAAAATCGTCCCTGTGATGGCCCAAGGCCAGTTTGTTGCAGCCCAGCCTGGAGGCCATGCCGTACAAGGCGCCCCTCCTCATGCGCGCACAGAAGGAGCAGTATGAGGAACCGGGGCGGCGCTTTTCGGCAATGATCCCATAATGGTCCGATCTCTCCACATGGCAGGCGACGCCCTGCGACCGGATAAAATCCGCCACCTCATCGGACTTGAAGCCGGGGTATCCGGGGTCAATGATCACGACCAGCAGTTCGAAACGCACCGGCGCCCGCCGACGCAACTCTTCCAGTAGCAGCAGCAACGTATATGAGTCCTTGCCGCCAGAAACCGCCACCGCAATCCGGTCACCCGCCTCAATCAAATTGAAATCAGCCACCGCCCTGCCCACCAGATGGCGCAGCCCCCTGAAAACCCGGCTCTGCTTCAGTTCATCGCGTAGCATAAACCCGCCTCAGAGCTTTTCCCTGGCTGACACATCCGCCAGAAAACGCTCCACCATCGGCGCGAACGATTCGTGTTCCAGCAGAAAGGCGTCGTGGCCGTAACTACTCTGGATGACATGAAAATCGACTGTTTTACCGAGCTGCTTCAGGCAGTTGACCATCTCTTCACTCTGACAGGGGGGATAAAGCCAATCCGATGAAAAGGCAAAAAACTGCATGGGGGCCTGTACCTGGGCCAGCGCCTCACACACCGACTCATAACCCCAGGAGATGTCATACAGATCCAGTGCCTTGGCCAGATAGAGGAAGGAGTTGGCATCAAAACGGTCCACAAAACTGTAGCCGTTATAGTTCAGGTAGCGCTCCACCTCAAACTGGCCGAAAAAATCGAACTGGCCATCCCTGGCGGAAAAACGGCGGCCAAACTTGGCATTCATCGATTCGTCGGAAAGGAAGGTGATGTGCCCGATGCCGCGCGCCAAAGCCAGACCGTCCTTGGGATTTTGCTTGTAATCCCCCTTGCGCCAGTTGGGATCGTTAAAAATCGCCCAGCGGGCGATGGCGTTCTGGGATATGGCCAGTGGTGACGGACGTGCCGTGCTGGCCAGCACCACCGCCGAAGCGATCGCATCCGGATACTGGGTCGCCCACTCCTGGGCCTGCAGACCGCCCATACTGCCACCCATGACGCAGAACAGCCGCTTGATTCCCAGGCTATCCAGAAGCAGCTTCTGGGCACGGACCATATCCCTGACCGTGATAACCGGGAAGCTCAGATTATAGCGTTTGCCAGTTTTAGGATTGATGGAGCAGGGGCCGGTGGAGCCATAGCAGGAGCCAATCACATTGGAACAGATGACAAAATAACGATCCGTATCCAGCAGACGACCGGGGCCGACAATCACATCCCACCAGCCCGGCTTGGCGTCCTCGGAGGTATGCTTGCCGGCCAGATGGGCGCTGCCTGTCCAGGCATGTTCCACCAGGATGGCGTTTGTTGCAGTCGGGTTGAGCGTACCGTAGGTTTCGTATGCAATCGTGATTGGCGCCAGGATACGGCCACTGTCAAGCTTGATGCCATTCTCGAAGCTGACCGACTCTTGCCTGACGATGCCAACGGACATGAAAAAGCCCCTTCTGTTTTGGATAGAGAAGGGGCTGAAACGGACGTTTAACAGCTACCCCTCATCTTTGCCTTTCGGCAGGAATTAGCACCTGACGCCTTGGGGCCGGTTGCTGTGGTTTCGCAGGGCCTTTCCCTCCACCACTCTAGATAAGCAGGTTGTTTTGAAAACAATACGGAAAAGCCAAAGGCTTGTCAATAACTATGAGCCGGGCATCAGCACCGAATAAAATCAATTTATCTGGAAAAGAAAATCCTCATCTGGTATAAAAACGACCTGACACTTCCCATCCCGTAACGGTCGCATCATCCAGCTGACTGGCAACACGGGATACCACCGTATCAGAAGGAGAACACCATGAGAATACTGATTCTGCTGCTGATGATGCTGTTATCCGCCGGCTGTTCACGCAACCACTTCAATGTACCCGCAGAGACCTTTGCCGACAAGGTGCGCGTG
>DAONZY010000095.1:0-5388 GCA_035407085.1 Deltaproteobacteria bacterium
CCCGTATTGCTTCATCTGATCCTGTCATGTGGCGAGATATTGCCCTGATGAACCGCAAACCGCTTTTGGCCAGTATTGACGGTTTTTCAGCCAGCCTTGCCGAACTGCGCCGCCGCATCGAGGCTGGCGACTCTGCTGGTCTGGCCGATTTCTTTACGACCGCCAAGAATTTTCGGGACGGCATCCTGTAAGCGTCTGGCCGGGTTCTTGCCATATTGACTACAGGATTTCCTTGGCTGCCCCAAGCTGCACATAACAGATCCCCATTGGAGCACCACATTGAGTTCGATCAGCATACTACCTTCATCAATACTGCAGGGCGAGATCAGCGTCCCTGGTGACAAATCCATATCCCATCGCTCGATCATGCTGGGTGCGATTGCCAACGGCACAACCACGGTCAGGGGTTTTCTGCGCGGAGAGGACAACATGGCCACCATGGCGGCCTTCCGTAACATGGGGGTGGCGATTGAAGACGACGGCGAGACGATCCGTATCCATGGCAAAGGGCTGCATGGTCTGGAAGAACCGTCCGATGTGATCGATTGCGGCAATTCCGGCACATCCATCCGTCTGCTGACCGGCCTGCTGGCGGGTCAGGCGTTTTTTTCCGTGTTGACAGGCGATCGTTACCTGCGCAAGCGCCCGATGAAACGCGTTATCGGGCCGCTGACCGGCATGGGCGCCCGCATCTTCGGCCGCGACAAGGGCAGTCTGGCGCCGCTGGCCATCAGCGGCAGCCCGCTGGCTGCCAGCGGTTATGAGTCGCCGGTCTCCAGCGCCCAGGTCAAATCGGCCATCATGCTTGCCGCACTGTATGCCGATGGTGAAACGTCAGTGCGTGAGCCGGCCACGTCGCGGGATCATTCCGAACGTATGTTCCGGTTGTTCGGCGCCTCGATCGAGACCTTCCACAATGGCGTCACAGTTCGGGGAGGCGTTGAGCTGCAGGCCCAGGAGATCGAGGTGCCGGGTGATATCTCGTCGGCAGCCTTCTTCATGGTTGCCGCGCTGATCACACCTGGCTCGGAACTGCTGATTCGTAACGTGGGGGTTAATCCGACCCGCATCGGTATTATCGATGTGCTGCGGTCGATGGGGGGCAATGTCGAGCTGCTTGATCAGCGTGATGTGTCCGGGGAACCGGTTGCTGACTTGCTGGTGCGCTATTCTCGCCTCAAAGGGGTTGAGATCGGCGGTGATGTGGTGCCTCGGGCGATCGACGAATTCCCTGCGATCTGTATTGCCGCGGCATGCGCCGATGGGTGCACCTGCTTGAGGGATGCGCGCGAACTGAGGGTCAAGGAAACCGACCGCATCGCCGCCATGGCAACCAACCTGCGCTCCATGGGCGTGGAGGTGGTCGAGCATGAGGACGGCATGGAGATCGAGGGCGTCGAATGCCTAGGCAGCTGCCAGGTTGACAGTTTCGGTGATCACCGCATCGCCATGTCCATGGCCGTGGCCGGGCTGGTGGCCACCGGGGGCATTCATATCAGTGATATTGAATGTATCGCCACATCATTCCCCAATTTCTTCCAGTTGCTGGAAAGCGCAAGAGGGCAGGGACAATGAATCCAAAGGGTTTTGTGATTGCCATTGACGGTCCCTCCGGCGCGGGAAAGAGCACCATCGCCAGGCTGCTGGCTGAACGTCTGGGATGTGTGCAGATTGACACGGGGGCCATGTACCGTTCGGTTGCCTTGCTGATGCGACGTGCCGGTCTGGATATCGCAAACAGTGAGGCTGTCGCATCATTTTGCAAGCAGATTGATGTGCGGTTCGATATGGTGGCCGGGAGCAGGCGGGTCATTGCCAATGGCGAGGATGTGACCGATTTGATCCGCACCCCGGAGATATCGCTGCTGACCTCCACTGTTTCTGCGCTCAAACCGGTGCGGCAGGCGATGGTGGCTGCCCAGCGGGAAATGGGGCGTGTTGGCCGTGTGGTGCTGGAAGGACGTGATATCGGGACGGTCGTGTTCCCGGATGCCGATCTCAAGGTGTTTCTGTCCGCCTCCGCGGAGGAACGTGGCAGGCGCCGTTTTGAGGAATTGGTGGCGCGTGGCGAGCATGTGACCCTGGAGGAGACCGTGCAGGACGTGATCAGGCGGGACCGGCAGGACTCCATGCGCGATCTGTCTCCGCTCAGGCAGGCTGATGACGCGGTGGCGATTGATTGCACCAGCATGCCGATCGATGATGTGCTGAATCTGATAGAGGCCCTTGCCAGGGAGAAACTGGCGCAGGCAGGAGGATATTGATGAAGGTGATTCTTGCAAAACGGGCAGGATTCTGCTTTGGCGTCAAGAGGGCAACCCAAATGGCTTTCGAGGCGGCCGGCATGGACAAGAAGACCTATACGCTTGGCCCGATCATCCACTCGCCGCAGGTTGTCAACCGGCTGGAGGAGCTGGGTGTCAAGGTGCTTGAAAATCTGGAGAGCATGGATAGCGGAACGATCATCATTCGCTCCCATGGCGTGGCGTCGGACGAAATCTCCGAAGCCAAGCACAAGCGGCTGGAGATCGTTGATGCCACCTGTCCGTTTGTAAAAAAGGCCCAGGAGCATGTCAAGAGCCTGTCCGAGGCAGGCTATAGTGTGATCGTGGTCGGAGATGCCGACCACCCCGAGGTGCAGGGCATTGTTTCCTATGGTGATGACAAGGTCTGTGTGGTCGGATCGGGCGAAGAGGTGAAAAAACTGCCCAAGATGAACAAGATCGGTGTGGTGGCACAGACAACCCAGTCATTCGAAAACTTGAAGAACGTTGTTAACGAGTGCCTGCAGAGGGGCGGCGAAATCCGTGTGTTCAACACGATCTGCGATGCAACGGCCGTTCGTCAGGAAGAGGCCAAGGAATTGGCCTGTCAGGTGAACTGCATGCTGGTGGTGGGTGGTTTTAATAGCGCCAATACCAGGCGCCTGGCAGAGGTCTGCGCCGAATTGCAGCCCCGCACACACCATATCGAAACGGCTGCTGAAATCAACCCTGCCTGGTTCGAAGGTGTGGAATGCGTGGGTGTTACCGCTGGAGCCTCCACGCCCAAATGGATAATCGACGAGGTCGTGGAACGGCTGGCTGTGATCAATAAAAACAATTGATATTTTATGATGGTGCTGATACATTCAAACGCTTGAATCCAAGACATTACGCTGTGCAAGATAAAAGAAACGTTCAGGGGGGATGGTTTAATGGTTGATTTCAAAAGGCTTAATGCTGCTGATAACGGAGATTTTGATGATCCGGATATGGAGCAGCAGAGCAACGAATTTGCCGCGCTTTACAGCGAGAGCCTCAAAGAGAGGCCCGAGCGGGATAAAATCATAGAGGGAACGGTTGTTCGTGTTGATCAGGATTCGGTGCTGGTTGACATCGGTCTCAAATCGGAAGGTTTTGTGCCGGCCTCAGAATTTCGTGATGCCGACGGCAACATGAATGTACAGGTTGGCGATGTCATCAAGGTCTTGATGACCCGTGAAGATGGCAAGAAGGGCTATGTGCTTTCCAAGAAGAAGGCCGACTACCGGGCTGCCTGGGAGATGATCGGAGATGCGGGCCAGGAGGGCGGCATTATCGAAGGAACCGTCATTGCCCGTGTCAACGGCGGTTTCAGCGTGGACATCTGCGGTGTTCAGGCCTTTCTGCCTGCTTCACAGGTCGATATTCGCCCCTCATCCGATTCCGACAGCTATGTGGGACTCAAGGCCAAGTTCAAGGTAATCAAGCTTAATCAGCGCCGTGACAATATTGTGCTTTCCCGCCGTGCCCTGCTCGAGGAAGAACGCTCAAGCGCCCGCGAAGTTACGCTGGAGAAACTGGAAGAAGGCCAGATCGTGGATGGCGTGGTCAAAAATGTGACCGACTATGGCGCATTTGTCGACCTGGGTGGTGTTGACGGACTGCTGCATGTATCCGACCTCTCCTGGGGCCGGGTGGCCAAGCCTGCCGATGTGCTCAAACCGGGTCAGCCGATCCGGGCCAAGGTGCTCAAATTCGATCGCAGCAAAGGCAAGATATCCCTGGGTGTCAAGCAGACACTGCCCGATCCCTGGCTGGAAGTGCCAAACAGATATCCGGTGGATACCCGTATCAAGGGGCGCGTGGTCAGTCTGATGGAATACGGTGCCTTTGTGGAACTGGAAGCCGGAGTTGAAGGGCTGATCCATGTTTCGGAAATGTCCTGGACCAAACGTGTACGCCGTGCCTCGGACATGCTCAGTGTGGGCGATGAAGTCGAAGCGGTTGTGCTCGGGCTGGACATGGATAACCACAAGATTTCCCTGGGTCTGAAACAGATCAACGATAACCCCTGGAATGCAATTGCCGAGAAGTATCTGGTCGGCACCAAGATTGAGGGACAGATCAAGAATATGACCGATTTCGGCATGTTCATCGGTATTGAAGACGGTATCGACGGTCTGGTGCATGTCTCCGACATCTCCTGGACCAAACGCATCAAGCATCCTGGCGATGTCTATGCCAAGGGCGATCTGGTGCATGCGGTTGTACTCAAGGTGGATGTGGAAAACGAGCGTCTCTCGCTTGGCATCAAGCAGCTTGAGCCGGATCCATGGAGCGTTGCCCCTGACAAGTATCGTCCCGGCACCAGGGTCAGCGGCAAGGTGACTTCACTGACAGATTTTGGCGTGTTCGTTGAACTGGAAGAAGGGGTTGAGGGGCTGATCCATGTATCCGAACTCTCCCGCGAGAAGGTTGCCAGTGCCAAGGAATTTGCAGCGGTGGGCGACACGCTTGAAGCAGTGGTGCTCAACTGCGATCCAAGGGAGCGCCGCATTTCTCTCTCCATCAAGGCCATGCATGTGGCAGCAGAGAAGGAAGAATTCGAACAGTACCTGGGGTCACAGGGCAGCGCCACATCCAACCTGGGCGATCTGCTGAAACAGGAAATGAACAACCGCAACAACAACTAAGCGTTCTCTGCAGGAGTTTTACAATGACCAAAAGCGAGCTGATTGAAAAGGTCGTGCAGTCGCACGGCATACTGAATATGAAGGTTTCCGAAGTGCTGGTAAACACGGTGTTTGATTCCATCGAAGAGGCGCTTAAAAGCGGTGACAAAGTCGAGATCCGCGGGTTCGGCAGCTTTACCATCAGGGAACGGACAGGTCGTGAGGCCCGCAATCCCAAAAGCGGTGAAGTGGTAAATATCCCGGCAAAAAAGACCCCCTTCTTTAAAACAGGGAAGGAACTTAAGGAACGGGTTAACGCCTGATGGCGGATGATTCATATTCGCCCGGATGGCGGAACTGGTAGACGCAAGGGACTTAAAATCCCTCGACCGAAAGGTTGTGCCGGTTCGATCCCGGCTCCGGGCACCAAGATGAAATAAGGCTTTGCGGGTTTTTCCGTAAAGCCTTTTTTC
>DAONZY010000096.1:0-4874 GCA_035407085.1 Deltaproteobacteria bacterium
AGTGTTAGCGATGTCGTGGCACCAAAAAGTGTTATCGATGTCTTGGCACTCAACACCTAGTCCCTGGTTCTCAAGAAAACAGCGCCCTGATCCCCTCGATCAGCCGCGTCTCATCCGCATCCTCCTGCATCACATCCATCCTCAGCTGGGCAGGATGATCGTTCAGCAGACCAGAATTTTTCAGATATCTGGACACTTCGGTGCCGCCCCCCTGGCCATGTTCGGCAACGGTCACCCCCATCCGGCTGACATAGGCCAGCATCTTCCTGAGTTCCGGAATGGCCTTTTCGCCGCCCACATCCCAATCATCGCCGTCGGTACCTTGAAAAACGTAGATGTTGTAGTCCCGGTCCAGCCGCTCCTGCTCCACCAGTTCGTTTACCAGGTGATAGGCGCAAGCCACCTGGGTGCCGCCGGCCACACGCGAGTTGTAATAGGTGTGGAAATCCGGAACTTCCCTGGCCTCGGTATCGTGCAGTATGAAACGGGATTCCACCTGCCCGCCATACTGGTACAACAACCAGCTATAGATCAGTACATGCTGCGAAACCACCAGATCGGTAACCTTGCCAGCCATGGAGCCGGAGTAGTCCCGCAGAAAAAACACCAGTGCCTGCGGCTCATAATCCCTTTCCGGAGAAAACACGCGGTAGACCTTGTCACTTGGTGCAATCAGGAAGCGGGACGCATCCACGTCCGACACGTCAGGCAGGTTGCCGAGGGCGATATTCGACTGGACAATCCTGCGCAGGGTGGCCTTTTTGTCCAGCACCTGACCGAATCCGCGATGCTTGTCGGTCAGCTCGTAGGTATAGCGGGTGAAAGAACGCTGCTTGCCCTTGTCCTTCAGGTTGGGCAGCTGAAACTTCTCGGTCAGGGTCCTGCCCAGCTCATAGGCGGAGGATTCCAGCTCATGGTTTTCACCCCCTCCTTCACCCGGACCGGCCCCTTGCCCATCGCCCTCCTGACGCACCGGCTGTTCACCGATCACCTCACCCTCTTCGCCCTCACCCGTTCCTCCCGAATTCCCCCCTTGCGCCTCAGGGCGCAGGGTCGGATCATGGATCAGCTTTTCCTCCACCGTGGTCGGCACAACCACCACCTTGCCCTTGGCGCCCCGGCCCGGCCGGACCAGACGTCCCATGCGGATCCTGCGCGGAAAACCGTCCTCCTCCCGCTGGCGATCCCGCTCCAGCAACTCATCCAGCGACTTGATCAGATGGGTAACGCCGTAGTCGATGCCTGCCATCCTCTGTAGCAACACAGCATCGCAGTAGCTATAGAACGCATCCTGCCTGTCCGTATGTACAGCAACCGGATCGTGGCCGTCTTCAGCTGTTGCCAGTTCGTCACGAAAACGGGCCTCCGCTTCAGGCAACAGACCGCGCCCCATCAGTACGGCCAGGTATGTTTCAAGATCGTTTCGCATAACACCTTGCTCACGTTATCCGTATCCGTATTCAGGTTTCCGTTAAATTACGGTCCCCGGACACGGGGTCCGGACAACTACTCAGTTCTCATCTTCCTGCGTGCAGAAGTATTCTATCGTCTTCTGCGCGCAAGTTCGGCAATAGCCCAGTTTTTCCAGCATGGTGCTGATCATGCGGTCATACAGCTTCTGGTTTTCGTCGTTGGTGCGGTTGGCCAGCGCGCCGATCAGACTGCCTGCGCCAGCGATATCCGACTTCAGACGCACATCGGTAACCGCTTTGACCAGCTCCAGGTTGTCCATGAAATCGTAATTGGGATCGATGGATATCTTCTGGCCATAGATCTTTCGGATCGATGTGCGGAACGAATCACGCTGTTCATCGGTCTTCAGTCCGATACGTTCCTCCACGCTCCTGACGTAGCGTTCGTCGATCTTGAGCGCCTTCAATTCTCCGGTCTGGGGATCCTTGTACTTCCACATCCGATCCGGGCCCACATTTTCAGCGTCAATCCCGATGATCATGTTGACATAGCTCATCACATCCTTGCGGATGGCCTGCGGCTCGTCCATGTAGGCATTAAACATCTCGGTCATGATCCGCTCGCGATAGAGCCCCCTGGCCACCTTAAGATCCTCCAGGTACTTGGCGCGGTCATTGGTGTCAACCACATAATCCAGCACCACCCGCTCCAGGGTTTTGAAGATATCGCAGGCAAACATGCAGCGACCCTCATTGGTCTCCGAATTTTCAACCAACAACTGAATGGCCCGGCCCAGACTGCGATGTCCCAGCCCCTTCTGACCAAAGCGCCTGGTGATATCCGGATCCTGCCCCAGGGTGTCAATCACCTCGGCCAGGGTCTTGATGCTCTTCTCACCCGCCACCTCGCCGGCCGCCAGCTTCATGGTCTCGATCGGGGTCAGCTTCTGACTGCGCGGGAAGCGTGTCAGCACCACCGCCACGGAAGCAGCGTAATTCAGGTTCGGGTCCTGGTGCAGCGCCTCCCTGGTCAGGGTGGTCTTGGATTCGCTGCCGATGGCGTAGGCGGTCAAACCTTTCTGCAGTCGATAATTGGTGTTGTGGGAGACATAGCAGATGCGGCAGCGGTCCACGATCGGCGCCTCCTCCTTCTCGGCCAGAAAGCGGTTGAATTCGGAGTTGTTGCTGGTGGCAATGATCAGCGAATCGATCGGCCACCTGAAGCCGTCGATTTCAATGGCCCGGTTCTGGATCACTCCCAGGTAGACCTGCACCAGATCCTTTTTGTTTTTGAAGATCTCATCGGAAAAGTGGATGCCCCCGCCGGCCACCCGTGCCAGGGCCCCGCGGCGCAGGTCAAAGCGGTACGGGTTATTGGTGTCGCTGATGTGCAGCAGACGCTGAATCGACTCTTCACCCAAAAGGTCCACTGATGATGATGTGATCTTGTCCTTGGCCGGATACTTGCCGGTCAGGGTACCCAGGCTCTCGCTCATCGGCACCGGGATAACCTCCACAAACTCCAGCATCCTGTCCAGGTTACCGTCACAACAGGTACGGATATCGTTCCAGATATATCCGCTGCAGGCGCCCAGGGGACGGTAGTTTTCGTAAAGCATGTCCAGGCCGGCATCATCGAAACCGGCCCTGTCTGCAAGAAAACGCCGGTTGGCTTCAGCGTTTTCAAACAGTCCCATGGCCAGAATCATGGGATCCTCGTAGGTCTGTGATTCAATCTGGCTGATCCGGCCATAATGCCCGAGCTGATCCAGATTTCTGAAGCGGAAGGTATAGCGACGGTTGTTGCCGCTGGATAGAAAAGTGCGGTACTGAGCACACAGGAATTCGACAAAGAAGGTCTTGCCGTTGCCAGGTTCTCCAACCAGCACAAAGGCCATTTCCTTGCTGGAGCCCCCCTCGGCCGCATCCTTGACATAGGAAACAAAGCTGTTGATCTCGTCGAACATGCCGATGGCATGCTTGCGGCCGCTGCGGAAGATATTGAAATCGTAGGTAGTGCGGCCGTTAACTACCACCTTTTCGAACCCGGCCGCCAGAATCATACGGGCCACGGACTGAAAGGCATTCTCGAAAATCCGGGTGCCGTCCTTTACCGCCGTCAGATGCTGAATCAGACTTTCTTCGACCGTCATAGCCCTGTCCTCCGCTACGCAGATATGTGGAACGATTCTATTGAATTATTACCCGGATTTCCGATTAATCAAGCGTTAGCACACATTTAATACTGTCTGAATGGCTTTGCGGAACAAGTAGTACTCCAAATAAAAAAGCCGTGGGAGATAGCCCCCCACGGCCTTATACTTTCTGACTCAAGCCTCCCGCAACCGGAGGATGATGCTGTTTACGACTATTTGATCACGCTGGCAATTGCATCTGCCACATAACCCATGTTCTTGCTGTTAAGCGCTGCCAGACAGATGCGGCCGCTGGATACGGCATAAATGCCGAATTCGCTCTTCATCCGCTCCACCTGATCGGCTGTCAGGCCTGTAAATGAAAACATGCCGCGCTGTTTGACCACAAAGGAGAAATCCTGTGCCACCCCTTTGCTGCTGATCGCCTCGACCAGACCGGTGCGCATGGCTCGGATACGGTCACGCATGCCGGCCAGCTCGTCTTCCCACATCTGGCGCAATTCCGGCGAACTAAGCACTGCTGAGACGATCGCGCCGCCATGGGTCGGCGGGTTGGAGTAGTTGGTACGGATGACACGCTTGAGCTGCGATAGCACACGACCAGACTCTTCCTTGCTGGCGGTAATGATCGACAACGCACCAACGCGCTCGCCGTAAAGCGAAAAACTCTTGGAGAACGAACTGGAGATGATGAACTGCAGGCCGGAAGCGGCAAACGCCCGCACGGCGACAGCATCGGCATCGATATTGTCGGCAAAGCCCTGATAGGCCATATCCAGGAAAGGCACCAGCTGGCGGGCTTTACAGGCCTCGACCACCTGGCTCCACTGGTCGGCGGTCAGGTCGGCACCGGTCGGGTTGTGGCAGCAGGCATGCAGCAGCACAATCGATTTGGCCGGCAGATTGTTCAGACAGGCCTTCATGTCATCGAAACGCACACCGCGGGTAGCCGGGTCATAGTAGGGATAGGTTTCGACAGTGAAACCGGCGAATTCGAACAGGGCACGGTGGTTTTCCCAGGAAGGGTCGCTGATGAAGACCCTGGCTTCCGGTAGCAGGCGTCTGAGATAATCAGCGCCAACCTTGAGCGCGCCGGTGCCGCCCAGGCACTGGGTAGTAATGACCTGGCCGTTGGCCAGCAGATCGGAATCCTTGCCGAAAAGCAGCTGCTGCACAGCCTGATTGTAAACGGCAGAACCGTCAATCGGCTGATAGCCGCGCGGTGAGGCAGCCTTGAAGAGGGTCTCTTCGGCACACTTTACAGCCGCCAGAAGGGGCAGCTTGCCGTTGTCGTCATAATACACAC
>DAONZY010000097.1:0-4814 GCA_035407085.1 Deltaproteobacteria bacterium
TCTGCACAGTGTCAGTGTTGCCGAACGCCCCAGGCTGCTGATATCGGATATCGAGATGCCGGGTATGGACGGCTTTACCTTTACCCGCCAGTTGCGGGAACACCCGGAGTTGAAAGAACTGAAGATCATGCTGCACAGCTCCATGAGTAACCCCTCTAACCGCCTGATGGCGGAACAGGCCGGTGCCGACCTGTTCGTAGCCAAGTTTGATCCGGATAATCTGGCGGAGCATATCCTGCAGATGATTGCGGATAAGTAACCGTTACCAACGTCCTTTTGTTAGCTTGCGGCTGCGGGCGGAAGAGATCCCCTCGAACCGCAGCTTATCCCGGTATTCCCCTTTATAGAAGATCGTTGCTTCTCCGGCAGGCAGGTGATTTGCCGTGCTGTTGGTCAGCAGACAGGAAAAGCCGGCGGTTGCGCCTGACGGAAACAGTTCCTCGGCTGACGGAAGCCGGTGGTCGGCCAGTTTGACGACCGATGTGTGGCCGGCTGCAACCGGCTTCAGTGCGGCGCTTTGAGCCAATGTCCCGTTGGCCGCCCATTGTGTGTATCCCTTGAAAAGGTTTGGCAGCCCGGCTGACAGCGACAGTTCTGCGGTGCCAATGCCCGACAGCCGGATGTCATACAGCGGCGTCCAGCCGACTCCGGCCAACACGAAATGCGCCCTGATGCGACCATTTTTCGGTGCGACCGCTACACGGGCAATTGTTTCGGATATGCTGCCCTGCCGGCGGATTTCCGCCAATCTGGCGTCGACCCTGTCCAGCTCCTGTCTGCACTTCCTTCTGGCGGTATAGACCGATTCCAACTGCGCAATGGCAAATTCGGTACCCTGACGGATTGATTTGATCGGGTCCGGATTGCTTTTGCTCTTGCGGGGGGCCTTGGCGCTCTGTGATTTGGCGGCGGCCCTGAATATCTCTTCCTTTGTGTCCAGCGCCTTCAGTCGATCTTCCAGCCTCTGCTTCTGTTCAAGCAGTGCATCCTGTTCCTTCTGACGTTTTGCATCCGGCCGGCCATGCAGCAGATCTACCCTGCGGATGGTCGTGTTCTCCATCGGCCTGATGCGCAGCGAACCCTCGGCTGTGCCGGGTGGCAGGGCAATTTCGGCAATGCCTTTTACGGCAATGGCGTTGATTTCAACAACAGCGCCGTCCGCATAGAAGGTAACGGATTTGGCGGGTGCTGCGGCGCAGGGGCTGGCTATAAAAAACAGTAGCAGCATGATAATTGCGTAAGGCATGATTTGCTCCTTTTTCCTGCGCCGACTGTTTGCCCGTGCAGGCACCGAAACAGCGGTTGACAAGGGTTTGGTTAAGTATATATTAGGCAAAAAAAGCGGAAGGTTCTCTCATGAACATTGATGCAGAAATATCTGTAAAAGACATAGTCAATTTTTACATTAAAATCAATGACGCAGCCAAGGCCAAGAAGGATATCGCCCAGTTATCGTCCAAGGACAAGGCCGCGGCCCTGGATGTGGTGGCGATTTCTTCGGCAACCCGTGATTTTAAGGTGGAAGTGGCCAAGTATTTTGTTCACGACCTGGATTCGCGGGTGCGCCGCAAGGCCGAGATGATGATGGAGGCGCTGGTGCCGGGATGGGTGGCGGACCCGGCCGAGAGCATCCTCAAGCTGCTGACTTCAGGCTCAAAATCCGGCACCCATCGCAATGCTGCGGTCAAGTTCCTGTTCGGCATTCTGGATGCCAACAGCCTGCGCGATACCTTCATCACGCTGCTCAACAGCCGCAACCGGGCGCACATGGCCGAGATCATCGCCATCCTGGAGGAGTACATCGATGCCTCCCAGGATGAACAGGAGCAGGTCAAGATCTTTGACGGCTGTCTGGATATCGTGCTTTCAGACGATACGGATTTCAGCATCAAGCACCATGCCTGCAACCTGTTGAGTGTGTTTTTCAAGAAGGTTGCCACCACCGAACTGGGGGAGGTGCTGCACAAGAAGTACGTTGAAAGGCAGGTGGAAAAGGCCGAGGCGGTTTATCGCTATCTGTGCAGCGGCGTTTCCGGGCTGAATATGTATTTTCTGGAAGACCTGCTGCGACCGCTGGATGAAGGTGGCAAGGTCTATCAGTTGAAGATGCTGACCTACTTCCGCTTTGTGATCGAAAAAATCCGATTCGGCACCGATGTGGATACGGTGCTGGATACCTATCCGGATTACTGGGCCACCAATGAGCCGACCCGCGAGGACAAGATCCAGATCATCAGTCGCCGCATCATGCAGGCGCTGGAAGGACTCTGGGAGGCAAGTGGCGATGCCGAGGTGCGCGAGCAGATCATCCGTATCAAATACGGCGATTATCCCGATAAGCGCGTATTGCTGGAGCAGATCAAGGGGCGCCTGGATGGCAGCCAATTGGGCGGGGATGCCCAGGAGAAGATCTCCATGATGCTGCGCTGTTTTCTGCTGGAAGGCGAGGAGGAGACGCTCAAGACACAGGCCGCCTGCCTGCTGCTTTTCCGTCTGGAGACCGCCGGCAACCGCGATGTCGCCCTTAACTACTTCAGGCATCATGTGGAGAATGGCAAGCCGGAACAGGCCGACCGGCGCAGTGTGGCCACGACCATGGAATCACTGCTGCAAGAACCGGATCTGGAAGACGGACAGCGTGAAGTCGCCCGTTACATCCTGTTCCTGACCGATCCCAAGCGGTTTGACACTGCCGAAGAACAACGGGATATCCTGGGGTACCTGCGCGGTTTTGCGGAAAAGGACGGATTCGAGAATCAGAACGCGGAACAGCAGGTGCTGCTGGCACTGGAGCAGCTTAAAACGATTATTACGGTGGAAAAGTATGTCAAGGCCGCCCAGTACCTGGAGTTTAAGATCGGACAGCATGCGGCCGACATCACGGCCCCGGAGTAGGTAATTGTTCAGTAAGATGTTTGTCAGGGCATTTTGGGCTGTCTTGATTAGTTGTCAGTTTTATCAGCGCCTGTAATCCTGCCTCCCCCCAATACCTCATCATCTTGATAGAAAACAACCGACTGCCCCGGTGTGACAGATTTCTGCGGTTCGTCAAATGTCACCCGGCAGCGGTTTTCTCCCAGCAGCTCTACCCGGCATGACACCGGCTGGTGGCGATAGCGTATCTTGCAGGTGGTTGCGAATTCGTTGGCGTCGGGCCCGATAATCCAGCTGACCTGTTCGGCCAGCAGCCCTCCGGCATAAATCTCCGTTTCCTCCCCCACAATTACGGCGTTGCGCTGCACGTCTATGGCAACTACAAACAGCGGCCTCTTCCAGGCGATGCCCAGCCCCTTGCGCTGGCCGATGGTATAGCGGTGGGTGCCCTTGTGTCTGCCCAGCAGCTTGCCGCTGACATGGATGATATCGCCTGCAGTTGCCTTGATGCGGTGGCCTTGTTCCAGAAATGCCACATAGTCATCATTGGGGATAAAGCAGACCTCCTGGCTGTCCACCTTATCCGCCGCTGTAATGCCCAACTCCCGCGCCAACCGGCGCACATCATCTTTGCTCTCCATCTCGCCCAGGGGAAAGATGACCCGCTTCAGGCGCTCTTGCGTCAGGGTATAGAGGAAATATGACTGGTCCTTGCGGATGTTGCGGGCAGTGCGCAGATGGCAGGTACCGTCGCTATCCCAGGTTTTCCGGACATAATGTCCGGTGGCCAGTGTGTCCGCACCCAGCTGGCGTGCCGCTTCCAGCAGCAGGCCGAATTTGATGAAGCGGTTGCATTGCACGCATGGGTTGGGGGTGTGGCCGCAACGGTATTCCTGGATGAAGTCATCAATGATCAGTTCACCGAACTGCGGTGAAAAGTCAACGACATGGTGCTCGATGCCCAGTTGAGCAGCAACCTGTGCCGCATCATGCACAGGTGTACCGGGGCCGGTTTTGTCCGACAGAAACAGGCGCATGGTGATGCCGATAACCTCATGCCCCTGCTGTTGTAAAAGGGCGGCGGTGACGGAGGAGTCGACGCCGCCGCTCATGGCCACGGCGATTTTTTTACTTTCAGCTCCCTCCCCTTCAAGGGGAGGGTTAGGGTGGGCGATGTTGCATTTTTCTGCCGTGCAGGCAAAATGAATTCCCTCCCCTTCAAGGGGAGGGTTAGGGTGGGGATGGGGTCGTTGTTGCTTTTTGCTTTTCAGTTCCTGAATTGTCATCCAGATCTTTTCCTTTACAGCATCTATTTCTTGCAGAACTTCATTATTCCAAAAACGCAATACATGAAAACCAGAACAGCGCAGGGCTTCACTGCGCTTCCCATCATACTTTTTATGTTCAGCATGCTGACCGCCATCTATCTCTATAGCCAGTAAAATTTCCAAACAGACAAAGTCCAAAATGTAATCTTGAAAAGGATGCTGGCGACGAAATTTCATCCCGGATATTTGTCTGTTGCGCAGAACCTGCCAAATGGCTTGTTCTGCATCTGTCATGTTCTTTCTCAGTGCTCGTTGCAGTTTACTGGAAAGAATTTTATCGTTTGCTTGGGATTTCAAAGACTGACCCCATCCCCACCCTAACCCTCCCCTTGAAGGGGAGGGGACTCAAAATCAAATATCTTCTTCCCCAAGGATGATCCTTACCACCTGGTTGGCCTGGTGTCCGGCGGCAATGGCTACCCTCGGCGCCATCAGGCCGGAGCCTGGCCTGGCTGCCGAGGTGCCGTCTCCTGACAGATAGAGCCTTCGGGAAACCTTGCGGGTGATGATCTCGTTGTTAGGTCCATATCCGGCCAGTCCGGAAGCGGCAACGACAGTAGCTTTTGGCATCTGCTCCAGCACCGTGTCAACCAGCATGGCCTTCATGTCGGC
>DAONZY010000098.1:0-4539 GCA_035407085.1 Deltaproteobacteria bacterium
AAATCCTCAAACAGGAAGAGGTCTGGGTGGTTGTCTCCGACTACATCATGCCCGGCATGAAGGGCATCGACTTTCTGTCCCGGGTCAAGCTGCTCTATCCGCAAACCGTCAGGGTGATGATGACCGCCTATGCCGACCTGACCATCGCCATTGACGCCATCAACAAAAGCGAGGCCTACCGCTTCATCACCAAACCATGGGTCAACAGGGAGCTGACAGAAACCATCGACGAATGCCTGATGCGCTACCAGATGGTCAAAACACTGCGCACCGAGGATGAAAACGTGTACCTGTCGCTGGCGCAGACCGTAGAACTCAAAGACCCCTACACCAAAGGGCATTGCGACCGGGTGGCCAAGTATTCGGTTGCAATGGCAGAGGTGCTCGGATTGAGCCCTGAGATGATCAACGACATCAAGCACGGCAGCTGGCTGCATGACTGCGGCAAGATCGGGGTGCCCGAGATGGTGCTCAACTATCCGGGGCGCCTGAGCGAAAGCGACATGACCAAGGTCATGATGCATCCCCAGTGGGGCGCCGAGGTCGCCCGCCAGGCCCGCATGTCCGAGGTCGTTGTCAACATCATCTTCTATCACCATGAACACTTTGACGGCAGCGGCTACCCGGCCGGGCTGGAGGGTGAGCAGATCCCGATCGAAGCACGCATCGTCGGCATCACGGACGTGTTCGACGCACTCTATTCCGAGCGTCCCTATCGCAAGGCTTACAGCTTTCAGGAAACCATCAGCATGATGCAGGAGATGGGCGCCTCCCACTTTGACCCGAAACTGCTCGACATTTTCATAAAAATCGCCAAAGAGGATCCGGAGAATGGCTGACACACCCCAGACCGTTACAGTGCTGCTGGTTGACGACGAGGAGAATATCCTGCACGCCATCAGGCGCCTGCTGTTTGATGAGGACATCAACCTGGAAACAGCCGGCTCTGGGGAAAAAGGGCTGGAAAAACTGCCCAGCCTGGAGAATGTGGCCCTGATCATCTCTGACCAGCGCATGCCCGGCATGAACGGCGCGGAATTTCTTGGACGATCAAGGGAACTGGCGCCCAACGCGCTGAGGATCCTGCTGACCGGCTACTCGGATATCAATGCCACCATCGACGCCATCAACCGGGGCGGCGCATACCGTTACATCTCCAAACCCTGGAATGATGAAGAACTGATCCAGATCATCAGGGATGCAATCCGGCAGTATGAGCTGCTGGAGGAAAACCGCCGGCTGAATGCCATCATCCAGCAGCAGAACGAGGAGTTAACCGGGTGGAACCAGAACCTGAAAAGAAGGGTGCTGGAACAGACCACGGCCATCAGGAAACAGAATGATGACCTGCACGCGGCCCTGTCAAAGGTTAAACAGAATTACAACTCTATCATTTCGGTGCTTTCCAGTGTTGTTGAACTGCAGGGGGGCAAACGGCAGCGGCATGCAAAAAATGTCGCCGAACTGGCAATGCTGGCCTGCAAGGATCTGGGCATCTCCGGCGAAGAGGCCGAAAACATACGCATAGCGGCCCTGCTGCATGATATCGGCGAGATCGGACTGCCGGAAAAACTGCTTTCCATGCCGGCGGAGCAGTACAGCATCGAGGAGTTGAGGCTGTATCAGCAGCATCCCGTCAGAGCCCAGACACTGATCGATGAAGTCGAAGATCTGAGGCCAGCCGGTCACATCATCCGCCATCACCATGAAAATTTCGACGGCAGCGGCTTTCCCGATGGCCTGGACAGTGACAGGATACCGCTCGGCGCAAGAATAGTGGCCTTTGCGGATCAGATTGACAAGGTGGCCCAGACCTGTTCAGCCAACATATCGGAACAGGCGCTGACCAAAACCGCATTCCTGGTCGGCAGCGTGCTTGACCCGAACCTGGCGCGTGTGTTCAAAAACGTGGCCAGATTTTTCTACTCTGCCAAGGATGACAGCAACAGGAATCTTGTCGAGGTTGAGTTGGATCCTGGCGAACTGGCCATTGGCATGCAGCTTTCCCGGAGCGTCTACAGCGGCTCCGGCATACTGCTGCTCAACCGTGGCAGTATTCTGGATGAAGGCAAGGTGTTTGCCATCCAGCGCAATTACAAGCTGGATCCACCCGACCATGGAGTATTCGTGATTGCGGAGGATTGAGTTAGAGTTAATAATCTCGCTTCAGGAGAGACAACCATGGAAAACCGGATCCTGCTGGTAGACGACGAAACCAATGTACTGACGGCAATAAGCAGGGCACTGTTTGACGAGCCGTTCGAAATCATCACCGCCACCAGCGCGGAAAAGGCATTGGAGATGCTTGACAGCAACAGCTTCAAGGTGGTGATTTCTGACGAGCGCATGCCCGGCATGCAAGGTTCGGAGTTTCTTGAACAGGTGCGCCAGCTCTACCCGCAAACCATCCGCATCATGCTGACCGGCCATGCCACAATCGAGGCGGCCATGGCGGCAGTGAACAAGGGGGAGATCTATCGCTTCTTTTCCAAACCGTGGGACGATAATGACCTGAAGTTCGCCATCCGCTCCGCAATCGAAAAATTCGACCTGGAGGCAGAAAACAGGAGTTTGCTGGCCACCATCCGGCAGCAGTCACTGGAGATCAAGATCCTTGAAAAACGCTATCCCGGTATCGGCCGGGTGGAAAAGGATCATACCGGCGCATTCGTGCTGCCGGATATTGCCGAAGATGAGTTGAGGGACATGATGCAGGCATGTGAAAAGGAAAATCAGCGCTGAACCGGCATGGATCGGGGTCCCATGCCAACTCAGCTGCGTTTGAAGAACTGATCGGTTTTCTGTTGATCCCAGCCGAACATCTCCGCCATCACCTGGGCCGTATGCTGACCCAGTAATGGCGCATGAGTCTCCACTCCGCCCGGCGTGGCAGACATCTTGACCGGCACCCCGGCCATTTTCAGGTGTCCGGCCACCGGGTGATCCAGCTCCACGATCATCTCCCTGGCTTTGACATGGGGGTCCTCCACCACCCGGTCGATGGAGTTGATCGGCGCACAGGGCAGTCCCGCGGCCTCCAGTATCTCCAGCCATTCAGCAATGGTCTTGTTGCGGAAGATCCCGTTCAGACGCTCGGTCATGGCATGCACATGGGTGGTGCGGTTGCCGTTATTGTTAAAACGCTCGTCCGTAATCATGTCCGGACAACCCAGCAGATTGCAAAGCTGTTCCCACAGGCGGTCATTGCCGGCTCCGACAATAAAATGACCGTCGCTGGCGGTAAATGATGCAAACGGTGTAATCGACGGATGTCGATTACCAAGCGGTATCGGCACGTCGCCCGAGGTGACGTATCTGGCAATCGCATTTTCCAGCATGGCCACCTGGCAATCCAGCATACCCACATCAACCATCTGCCCCTGCCCGGTTCTTTCCCGGTGGAACAGCGCCAGCATAATGCCGTAGGCGGTCATGGTGCCGGCCATGATATCCCCCACCGATGCGCCGACCCTGGTCGGCTCGCCGTCTTCCTGACCGGTGATGCTCATGATGCCGCCCATGGCCTGCACGATGATATCATAGGCCGGCTTGTCCATGTATGGGCCGCTGTGACCGAAACCGGAACAGGCGGCATAGATGATCCGGGGATTCAGGCGTTTAAGTTCGTCGTAACCCAGCCCCAGGCGCTCCATGGTGCCGGGACGGTAGTTTTCCACCACCACATCGGCCTGTTTCACCATTTCACGGAACAGCTCACGTTCACAATCCTGCTTGAAATCCAGGGTCACCGAGCGTTTGTTGCGGTTCAGGCTCATGAAATAAGCGCTTTCCCCCTCCACAAACGGCCCGAAATGACGTGAATCATCACCCGCCACCGGCGGCTCGATCTTGATCACATCAGCCCCGAAATCGGCCAGCATCATGGTGCAATACGGGCCTGCCAATACCCTACTCAGGTCAAGAACCCTGATCCCTTCCAGCGCTTTCACGTTCATCTCTCCATATTGCTGCCATCTATTCAGGTCACATGCAGCTCACTGGCGGATATATTGACACACTTCCCCGATAAAACAAACACGGTTTTGTAGTACCAGAATCCCCAAAAACCAAAACGGCGGTTAAGCACTGAGTACATAGAGCAACAGCCCCATAAGTTCAGCTGAGACTCATGCAAAAAACAAGTATTTTTCAATAATAAACAGCAGCTCAGTGATACATCAGCAAATTTGACTCAGGTCAATGTTGCGGTATTCTTTCTGCTGTATTGTCTCCATATCTGTAAACCAATCCAGCATGAATAATCAATACCACAGGAGGAAACACCATGTTCTGTAATCAATGCGAGCAGACAGCCAACGGCACCGGATGCAACATTTCAGGCGTATGCGGAAAAAAACCGGATGTGGCGGCACTGCAGGACCATCTCATCTACGGCCTCAAAAGCCTGGCGCTCTACGGCGAAAAGATCGGCAGAAACGCGGAAATCGACCGTTTCCTGATCGAAGGCCTGTTCACTACGGTCACCAATGTGGACTTTGACCCGGCCAAGATCGCCATCCTGATCAAGCGCTGCTACGC
>DAONZY010000099.1:0-4505 GCA_035407085.1 Deltaproteobacteria bacterium
GGAATGCAGCAATTTCAGCCGCAGGTTTTCCAGCGGTTCCCCGACCCCCACCTTTTCAAACTGCGGCTCTACAAAACCGGACAGCGATATGGACAGCCGCGCCAGGGCCACCGAAGTAGCCGTATCATGGGGTGTGGATATCACCGTAACCCCCGCATTGCGCGCCTTTTCCAGCAGCAGTTCGTCAACCGGATAACCGCCGGTAAGCACCAGCAGGCGCACACCCAGTTCAATGGCAGCAGCCTGTATGGTGGGCCGGTTGCCGGTCATAACCATCAGTGATGAAATCTCGTGACCGGCAATCCTTTCGTTAAAGGACTCCTCGGCCATGGCGCCGATAAAAAGCCGCAAATGCTGCGGCTCGTCAGAAGGCCCACCGGAAAGAAAGGTACCGTCCAGACAAGTCGCGATTGATCGGAAGGTCGCATCAACAACCCGCCTGCGGTCTGTGCCGGCCACCAGGTATTTCTCGGACAGCTTCAAAAGCGACACAATGCCCAGCGGCCGGTTGCTTTCATCAACCACCGGCAATACACGGATCTTGTGGGTGTGGAACAACTGCAGGGCGTCCCTGAGCGGCATGTCCGCTGTGGCGCAAACCGGACGGCTGATGACAACATCGCGCACCTTGGGATGAACATCCGCAAGATACAAAGGCGGTTCCATACCCAGGCGTTCAAGGATATAACGCGTCTGCGGATTTACCTCACCAGCAACGGCGGCCACAGCATCACCCCATCCCAGGCGCCGCTTAAGCTCTGCACAGGCAATGGCCGAGGCAACCGAATCCGTATCCGGGTTGCGATGGCCGACCACATAGATCCTTTTCTCCATTTTCACTCCTGTCGTCACTCAGGTTATGCCCATGCTGCTTGGTTTAAACCGAAGTGCAGCTATTCCCTGACATAGGTGTCCATGTCGGATTCATCCACCATGCGCATCATACGCACATACTCCGCCTCGATCAGCAGGTAATGGTTGTAGGTCTCCTGGGCGTTCTGCTCAAACACGGAACGCACCGCCGGCTCTTCGATAGCCAGCGCCGTCTTCAGCAAACTCTGTTGTAGTTCCAGTTCCTTTTCCATGGCCAGTTCCAGGGCACGCTTTTCACAGAAATCATCCCGGACCAACTTTTCAAGCGTGGCGATACAGACCGAACCATTGTCCGGCGGGCTGTCCAGATAGGCATCCAGGGAGGGAATATCTTCATGCCTGTAATACCTGTAAAAAAGCCCGGCATGCTCGCGTTCTTCGCGTTCCAGCAGTTCAAACACCCGGCGGGCGCCGGTATCCCTGATATGCTGTGCGCATTTCCTGTAGAAATACATGGCATTCTTTTCAGTATTGATCGAGCGTCTGATTGCCTCCTGCACATCCATACCCATTTGAACGACTCCTTTTGAGAATTCCGCAGCCTGTCAGGCTGCTTTCGGTGTTTTTTGGCAAGCAACAGTATTATGAAGCTTACCAAGCAGTCGGCTGTTGCGCAATATCCAAATCGGTTGACAGCTTCGCCGCATGGCGTGTAAAAATGCTGCACTAATATCTACCGGAGGTGATCCAAGTGGCTATCGAGCCAAACAAAGTAATTTATTCAATGATGCGGGTCAGCAAATTTTATGACAAGAAACCGGTCATCAAGGACATCTCGCTCTCATACTTCTACGGCGCCAAGATCGGCGTGCTGGGCCTGAACGGTTCCGGCAAAAGCTCGCTGCTGCGCATCATGGCCGGCGAGGACAAGGACTTCAACGGACAGGCGGTGCTGTCGGCCGGCTATACGGTCGGTTACCTGGAGCAGGAACCGCAACTGGACGAAAACAAGACCGTACGCCAGATCGTCGAGGAGGGGGTACAGGAGACCGTTGACCTGCTGGCCGAATTCAACGCCATCACGGACAAGTTCTCCGAGCCGGATGCTGATTTTGAAAAACTGTGCGACCGTCAGGCCGTACTACAGGAAAAACTGGACCATCTGGACGCCTGGGACCTGGACAGCCGCCTGGAAATGGCCATGGATGCCCTACGCTGCCCGGATGGCGACACCCCGGTCAAGGTACTCTCCGGCGGCGAGAAACGACGCGTGGCACTCTGCCGGCTGCTGCTGAAAAAGCCGGACATTCTGCTGCTGGACGAGCCGACCAACCACCTGGACGCCGAAACCGTTGCCTGGCTGGAACATCACCTGCACAGCTACCCCGGCACTGTCATCGCTGTCACCCATGACCGCTACTTTTTGGACAATGTGGCCGGTTGGATCCTTGAGCTGGACCGCGGGGAAGGCATACCCTGGAAAGGCAATTACTCATCCTGGCTGGAACAGAAGCAGAACCGGCTGGCCCAGGAGGAGAAAAACGCCAGTGAGCGACAGAAGACCCTGCAGCGCGAACTGGAGTGGATCAAAATGTCGCCCAAGGGGCGTCACGCCAAGGGCAAGGCCCGCATCAACTCTTATGAGCAGTTGTTGAACGAAGAGAGTGAAAAGCAGGCCAGGGATCTGGAGATCTATATCCCGCCCGGACCGCGTCTGGGCAACGTTGTCGTGGAATTCAACGATGTGGCCAAAGGTTACGGTGACAAGCTGCTCTACGAAAATCTGACCTTCAACCTGCCTCCGGGCGGCATCGTCGGCGTCATCGGCGCCAACGGCGCTGGCAAGACCACCCTGTTCCGCATGATCGCCGGCCAGGAAACCCCGGACAAGGGTGCCATCCGCATCGGTGAAACCGTCAAGCTGGGCTACATGGATCAGTCCCGCGACGCGCTCAAACCTGACATGACCATCTGGGAGGCCATCTCCGGCGGGGATGAGCAGATCCAGTTGGGCAAGCTGCTGGTCAACTCCCGCGCCTATGTGTCCCGTTTCAACTTTTCCGGCACCGACCAGCAGAAAAAACTGGGCATGCTTTCCGGCGGCGAACGCAACCGCGTGCATATGGCCCGCATGCTGCGTGAAGGGGCCAACCTGCTGCTGCTGGACGAGCCGACCAACGACCTGGATGTCAACACCATGCGCGCCCTGGAAGAAGCACTGGAGAACTTTGCCGGCTGCGCCGTGGTCATCAGCCACGACCGCTGGTTCCTGGACCGCATCGCCACCCACATCCTGGCCTTTGAAGGCGACTCCAATGTGGTCTACTTTGATGGCAACTATTCCGAATATGAAGAGGACAGAAAGAGAAGGCTGGGCGCAGCAGCCGAACAGCCGCACCGCATAAAGTACCGCCAGCTGACCAGGGTCTGATTGGCTTTCGTTACTTGTATTTACGTTAAAAGCCCCGGTTCTTTCCAAGAACCGGGGCTTTCTGTACGGTTTTAGACAAAGCCGACCCGTCAGAAATCCAGCGGACTGACCGCCTCTTTCACCGTCCGAACCGGCACGCAGTGGGTATAGATCATCGTGGTTTTCAGGCTGGAATGCCCCAGTTTGGTCTGGATGGTGCGGATGTCATAGTTGGCCTGCAACAGGTGGGTGGCATAGGAATGACGAAAGGTGTGTGCCGTAACCCTTTTGGGAATGCCCGCTTTGTGTACAGCTATGTAAAGCGCCTTCTGAAACAGAGACTCATGAATATGATATCTGCGCAGTTCTCCCGTCTCTTCCACAAGCGTCAAGGTCTGCTGCGGAAAGAACCACTGGTGAATCAACTCCTTCGGTGCTTTGGGAAATTTCTTTTCCAGCGCATCATCCAGAAACACCCCGGCATACCATGAAACGATCCAGCCGCTGCTTTTTCTCACCGGCAACCTTGTACTTTTCGCAGAAATCCAGATAATAGCGCAACCATTTCAAATATTCCTGAACACTAGATGAGGCAACACCCCGTTTTTGAAGATAATCAACATATGACCTAACAATAACAGTTGGTATCTGGAACATATGGCCTCTTTTTTGGAGTAATTTCATTTACATGCTATAAAATTGCGGCTATATTTTCGACAAAAAAATGAGCATAAAATACATTTGGTGCCAGCAGACAATACATGACAACACGCCTTAAGCTCAAACCTGGAAGCAAGGGGACAAAAAAACTTGTACAGCAATACGGTGAAGCACTTGTATGCGTACGATACCGTTATGATGCTGTCAGCCAGAAGAGAATCAAAACGGCAGAGATCATCATAGAAGAAAAGAGCTGGACTCCCCCGCCGCCAAAGTTGTCAGCGACAGAACTTGTTCCTGTCCGTATTGAATTTTCTGAGACGAAATTAAAACAAATGGCCAAAGAAGCTGGCGGCAGGTGGGATCCTAATGCAAGAGTCTGGTTTATCTCTTACGGCAAGGTAAAAGGCACCATCCTGGAAAAGCATATACTATTAGATGCCAAGACCAAGTAACCCAAAACGACAAAGCATCTAATACTATATGCCAATTTGGCATCTAATACTATATACCCCCCCCTAACGGGTGATTAACGAGTTGGTCGGATCAGGCCAACAAGGAGTTAGCTGTTGAGTGCCAAGACATCGATAACACTTTTTGGTGCCACGACATCGCTAACACT
>DAONZY010000100.1:0-4437 GCA_035407085.1 Deltaproteobacteria bacterium
GCCTTCCGCAAACAGGCAATCCAATACCACCCGGACAAGAACCCGGGCGACAAGGCCGCCGAAGAAAAGTTCAAGGAACTGTCAGAAGCCTACGAGGTGCTCTCCGACGCCCAGAAACGCGCCCAGTACGACCAGTTCGGACATGCGGGTGTATCCGGGGCCGGCGGCTTTTCCGGCGGATTCGGAGGGTTTGGCGCCGGTACACCCTTTGGCGATATCTTTGGCGATATCTTCAGCGACATCTTCGGTGGCGGCGGAGGCAGCCGTGGCCGCAGCCAGGGCAGGCGCGGTGACGACCTGCTCTACAACCTGGAAATCACCTTCGAGGAAGCAGCCTTCGGTGTTGAAAAGAAGATCGATGTGCCGTTTGCAAAAAAATGCGCTGCCTGTAACGGCACTGGAGCCAAACCCGGCAGCGAGGCAAAGGTCTGCCCGACCTGTCGCGGGGCCGGTCAGGTACGCTATCAGCAGGGTTTCTTCAGCGTCAGCAAGACCTGCAGCCACTGTAACGGCGAAGGTAAAATCGTTACCGACCCCTGTCCGGACTGCCGCGGGAAGGGGACGGTCAAAGACACCAAGACCCTGTCCATCAAGGTTCCAGCCGGCGTTGAAACCGGATCTCGCCTCAAATCCACCGGCGACGGTGGCCAGGGCGTCAAAGGCGGACCGAACGGCGATCTCTACGTGGCGATCAACGTAAAAGAACACCCCATCTTTCAGCGCGAGGATAACGACGTTATCTGTGAATTCCCGATCAGCTTCATTCAGGCCGCTCTGGGTTGCGAGATTGAGGTTCCCACCCTGGATGGCAAGGTAGCAATGAAAATCCCGGACGGGACCCAGTCCGGCAAGATCTATCGTCTGCGCGGCAAGGGCATCCCATCCTTGCAGGGTTACGGTCGTGGCGACCAGCTGGTGATCATCAAGGTTGAAACCCCCACCAACCTCAACAAGCGACAGAAAGAACTGCTGGAAGAGTTTGCACGCAACAGCAATGACAACAGCCATCCGATCAAGAAGGGTTTTCTGGACAAGGTCATGGATTTCCTGAGCTGACCGTAGAAAGCAATATGCAGCACAATGAAAAGTCCGACGCCACTGCCGGACTTTTCATTTATGTTGCCAATTAATTGTTTTTACTTTAGGATTTTGTCACAAATTATTCATGGCGGGGGAAGACAATGGACAAGCAGAACTGGACAGAGAAAACCGTGGAAATGCTGCGTCCTTTTGAAACCGACAATCTGTTGAACACCATCCAGACCATAACCATCAAGGAAGTATTCTCCAATCCGATTCTGCTGACCATCATCTGCGTTCTGCTTTATTTCGGTGTTATCAGACGTTCTAAAGCGGTTTTGCTAACCATGTTCGCCCTGCTGGGCATCATCATGATCATCCGTTTTGCCATGCCTGCCTCCCCCACTGCCGGTGCGGTGGAGACTTCGCTGGACGCACTGATTCCATTCATAGTCGGCGGGGTAGTGATCGGCGGGGTGATTATCTACTTTACCTTTATCAAATCCGAATAATGCCATAGCCAAGCCAAAACAATGACTTGCAAGGCACAGCTGTGTGTCCATCCGGCAGGGAGGGTGAGACTCAGTAAAGCTCATACCTGAGCAGACGACACTCGATCGCCCCGTTGAACAGCACAAAACGGCGTGAGGCCTTCAGCCCCACATATTTGGCCAGTTCCATATTGCCGGTAAGCACAAAACCGGTCCAGCCACGGCAACGCTGCTTCATCACATCACCGATCCGGCAGTACAGTTCCTTAAGCTCTTCTTCGTCGCCCATCCGTTTTCCGTAGGGCGGGTTCATGACCACCACACCCCGGTCGCCCTCCGGCCTGAACTGATCCAACTCGGCATGGAAGAAGTGCAGCTGGCTGCTGAAACCGGCGGCTTCAGCGTTGCGTCTGGCCAGTGACAACGCCCTGGCGTCCTGATCCAGACCGCACACAAGACCAAGCGGCAGCTCCCGCAGACCGGACTCGGCCTTTTTCCTGATGCGTTCCCACAAACGGGCATCAAAATCCAGCCAGCGTTCAAAACCAAAGGAACGCCGCAGGCCTGGCGGCATCCGCGCGGCCACCATCGCCGCCTCAATCGGCATGGTGCCCGAACCGCACATCGGGTCGACAAAAGGCGTGTTGCCATCCCAACCGGTCAGACTGACAACCGCAGCCGCCAATGTCTCGCGCAGTGGCGCCTCATTGCGCTCCAGCCTGTAACCGCGACGATCCAGTGCATCACCGGAGCTGTCCAGGCTGACTGTGCACTCATCCCTGAAGAGCCGGACATTGACACGCACATCCGGCGATGCCGGATTGACGTTGGGACGCCGCCCGCACTTGTCCCTGATGCAGTCAACAATAGCATCCTTGGTCTTCAGCGCGGTAAACCCGGAATGGGTGATACTGGAGTCACGCAGGGTGCTGTCCACGGCCAGGGTCATGTCCGGCGTAATCAGTTTGTCCCACTCGATGGAACGCACCCCGTCATAAAGTTCCTGGGGCGATTTGCAGGAAAAAGTGAGCAGATTGACCAGCACCCGGCTGGCAGTACGCAGCCACAGGTTGGCCCGATACAGGCCGCTACGGTCTGTTGTGAATGTCACTCCTCCGCGCGTCACAATGGCCCCTTCCACCCCCAGGGCGGCCAGTTCATTGGCGGCAATCTCCTCAACCCCGCGCGGCACAGCCGCAAAGCAGTTCAGCATGACCTCCGGCGTTGCCGGGGCACGTCTCAATATATGGCCCTTTTCTTTCACTTGCCATCCTCCAGTTCATGTTTCCAAATATCAGACAGCCTGCGATACAGCTCGTCCAGGTTGCTACTGTTATCAATTATCACCCTGCCATAGCGCGCCTTTTCTGCCAATGGCATCTGGGTCGCCACAATCCGTTCGGCAGCATCGCGCCCCAGCCCGTCGCGTGCCATCAGGCGCTGCAATTGTATCTCCGGATCAACCGTGACCACCCAGATCTCGTCCACGCAGGCATCGGCACCGGCCTCGATCAAAAGCGGCGCCATATAAAACACTGCCTCAGCACCTTCTGCTGCGGCAGCTGCAATGCGCTCACTGGCCAGCCTTCTGATCTCAGGGTGCAGAATCTGCTCCAGCTGTTTGCGCCTGCCGAAATCTGCAAACACGAGTGCACCCAGCCTTTTTCGATCCAGAGTCCCATCCTGCTGCAGCACCTCGCTGCCAAAGAGCTCAACTATACGCTTCAACCCATTACTGCCCGGCGTGACCGCTTCGCGGGATAACAGATCCGCATCGATGATCACGGCACCTCGCCGGGCCAAATAGGCGGCAACACTGCTTTTACCTGTGGCAATACCGCCCGTCAAACCGATTACACGCATATTACAGTCAGACTCCATCTTTATATTTGCTGTCAGGATCAGGCCGATCCGGACTGACACCGGGCATTTCCGTGCAACATATAACAGAGGGCTGGACAAATGAACAGTTTTTTGGCTTGAGTTGCCCGGCTATTTGGTGTAAACCATTTACTCCGTTTCAGCCGGAGGAGCATTTGAAACACCGCCGGCGGTGAATGAAGCGAAAATGCGGGCGGTTAGCTCAGCTGGATAGAGTACAGGCCTCCGAAGCCTGGGGTCGTGCGTTCGAATCGCATACCGCCCGCCAATTTTTCACATCGCTTGCCCGATCGGGCAGGCCAGAACAATTATCCCGGTTTTGATCAAGGCCACTGTCACGGCCCTGTCAAAACCAGGCGCAAGTCATAAAATGCCCCATCCTCCCACAACCATATTCCCTTATAAAATCAAAAGTTATGATATATTTACTCACAACGACAAAACTGCGTTATTTTACATTGACAAATATATCTTATGCAAATATATTCGCCAGAAATCGGCCAGTGGGCCTTAACACCTGCAAGCCTTGTGTGTAAAGGGGTTTACACGCATCACAATCACTGATCTGCCAGTCGGAAATACGCAATGTTGTCTCACCAATGAAGGGGTGAAATGAAGGAAACAGGCGCATGCCATGCACTGACACCTGTTTAAAGGCAACCCGCAGTACCGACCATTTTTTAATTGTACCTGGCTGAACAGTAATTACCGAAAGGAGGGAAACGGAACCACACGGGTAAACAGCAACATAGAGCAACTGCAGATTAGGCTTTGTACTTGATTAAAGCAGATTTGAATCACATTTTTAAGGAGGGGGTAAAAATGTCAGCAGCTGCATTAACTTTGATCGTATTGGCTGTAGTAGCACTGTTGTTCGTCACGGAGCTGATTCCGCTGGCGATCACCGCAATGGGAGGCGCAATCGCGCTGGGTATTCTGGGGGTCATTCCGACCAAGGTCGTATTCTCCGGTCTGTCCAACGGTACTGTCGTTCTGTTTGCAGGTATGTTCGTGGTTGGCGCTTCCATGTTCCATACCGGTCTGG
>DAONZY010000101.1:0-4168 GCA_035407085.1 Deltaproteobacteria bacterium
CGGCAGCGGGGTACGGATAGGGTGTTCGATGTACTGTGCCTGGCCTCCCTGACGATGGGGCGGTACCACCAGGCGCCGCGCCAGTCTGGCCGCTGTTTCGGCACCATACAACCTGCGTATGATGTGCAGGCAGCAGTCGATCCCGGCTGCCACCCCAGCCGAAGTAATCACATCTCCTTCATCAATATAGAGCACACCCGCATCAACCGAGACCAATGGATACATCTGCTGCAGCTGGTCGGCCCATCCCCAGTGGGTAGTGGCCTTGCGGCCATCCAGCAACCCTGCTGCGGCCAGGACAAACGTCCCCAGGCAGAGTCCCACAATGATGGCCCCACGGCTGTGGGCGGCCTTCAGTGCATCAAGCATGGCAGCAGGCGGTATCTCGGTGCTGTCCCGCCAGCTGGGCACGATAACGATATCCGCCTTATGCAGAGCTTTGAGGCCGCTGTCCACACTGATCTTGAAACCGGTTGTGGTGGAAACGGGGCCGTTTTCCGCCGTGCATACTGTCAGGTGGAATGCGGGGATGCCGATGCTGTCTCGGTTTTCTCCGAAAAACAGGCAAGGCACCGACAGGTGGAACGGGCTGATATGGTTAAAGGCGATAACAGCAATATTTGAAGTTTGCATTGAGAGACCCCCTGTTCTGGCCCGATAATATCTAAATAAGTCATTAGGGTCACTGTTTTTCAAAACAAAAATATTGAATACTGGGACTATCTGAAATCAAGGAGGCGTGTATGAACAGGAGGGTGTTGCATCTGGCTGTTGTGCTGTTGTCATGGGTCATTTTGGGGAGCTTTGCAGCTCAATCATTTGCTGCCACGACGGCAGCCCGGGAGAAAACAATGCAAAATATGGTACCGCGCAGGGCATTGATCGTCATTGATGTACAGAATGAGTATGACGGCGGCGGACTGCCGATCGAGTATCCGCCGGTCGGACAGTCGCTGCTTAATATCGGCAGGGCCATGGATGCGGCAAAGGCTGCCGGTATACCGGTAGTGGTTGTGCAGAATGTGGCGCCTGCCACATCACCGATTTTCGCGGAGGGCACCCATGGCGCCGAGCTGCATCAGGTGGTTACCTCTCGCGGGTGGGATCATCTGGTGCAGAAAAAGTTGCCCGGTTCATTTTCAGGTACAGACCTGGAGGTCTGGCTGCGCAAGAACAGGGTGGATACGCTTGTGATTGCCGGCTACATGACCCATAACTGCGACGCATCGACGGTGATTCAGGCCGTGCATGCCGGATTTTCTGTAGAGTTTCTTAGTGACGCCAGCGGTTCACTGCCCTATCGGAATCGTGCCGGACAGGCAACGGCGGAGGAGATGCACCGGGTTTTTATGGTGGTGCTGCAATCGCGTTTTGCCGCAGTGATGAACACCGATGAGTGGATTGACATCATGCGTGGTAACGGTGCGCCGGTGCGCGAAAACATCCTCATGTCAAACCGGCAGGCCCGACAGGGAAGGCAATAGGTTGGGAACAGCAGAAGTGAAAATGGCAGCCCGCTGTAAAAAAGGCTGCCATTCCAAATTTCAATCAAAAAGTTTTTACGGCCCCCGGCCCTCGGACAACGGTCAACGGAATCATCTGGCCATGGCATTGTCCATCATCTTATAGGCGCAAAACTCGCCGCACATGGTGCAGGCGCCGTGGTCAGAAACCGGAGAGCTGTCGCGCACCGAGCGGGCGCGCTCCGGGTCCAGCGAGAGGGCGTACTGTCCTTCCCAGTCCAGTTTCTTGCGGCATTTGGCCATGGCGATATCTTTGTCCATGGCCCCTTTGACACCCTTGGCAATATCGGCGGCATGGGCGGCGATGCGGGAGGCGATCACGCCGTCGCGCACATCCTGCGCATCCGGCAGGCTCAGGTGTTCGCTGGGGGTGACATAGCAGAGGAAATCGGCCCCGGCGGCAGCGGCAATGGCGCCACCGATGGCGCAGGTGATATGGTCATAGCCCGGTGCGATATCGGTAACCAGTGGGCCGAGCACATAGAACGGTGCGCCGTGGCAAAGACGTTTCTGCAGCTGGATATTGGCCTGGATCTGGTTCAGCGGCACATGCCCCGGTCCCTCGATCATGACCTGCACGCCGGCGGCCTGGGCCCGCTGGGTCAGTTCGCCCAGCACGATCAGTTCATGGATCTGGGCGCGGTCGGTGGCATCGGCCAGACAGCCAGGCCGGAAGCCGTCCCCCAGGGAGAGGGTCATGTCATAGGTCCTGGTGATCTCCAGCAGCCGGTCAAAATGTTCGTATAGCGGGTTTTCCTGACGGTTGTACGACATCCACTCCACTGTGAATGCGCCGCCGCGGGAGACCACATCCATCAGCCGTCCTTCATTCTTCATTCTTTCAACCGTGCTGCGGATTACGCCGCAGTGTACGGTGATGAAGTCGACACCATCCTCGGCATGCTTGATGATGCCGTCGAAGATGTCGTCCACAGTCATATCCACGATGGCCTTCTTCCTGACCCGTACCGTATCCACTGCGGCCTGGTACAGCGGCACACTGCCGATGCAGGCAGAGGTTTCGGCGACAATAGCGCGGCGGATTTCGTCCACCGGACCGCCGGTGGAAAGGTCCATGATGGCGTCGGCGCCGTATTTCACGGCAACACGGGCCTTTTCCAACTCCTTGTCGATATTCGTATCGTCGGCGGATGAACCGATGTTGGCATTGACCTTTGTCCTAAGGCCTGTGCCCACCGCCAGCGGGTTGCCGTTGGTGTGTTTGTTGTTATGGCAGATAACGATATTGCCGGCAGCGATACCGTCACGGATGAATTCGGCAGAAACGCCTTCGGCCTCTGCAGCTGTCTGCATTTTTTCAGTGATGATGCCGTTTCTGGCGTATTCCAGCTGTGTCATGATAGCTCCGAATGGGATATTGTCAGTTGATGGGATTCAAATAAGTTTTACTGCGGCAAAATGGTTGACCGGATTGCGGCCCCTGCCGATCGGTTTGGCCAGTTTAATGGCGGCAGTAATGAAAAGTTTGGCTTTTTCGATGGCGGATTTAAGCGGCTCTCCCTGTGCCAGCAGCGCGGCAATGGCTGATGCATAGCTGCATCCGGTGCCGTGGGTGTTGATGGTGAAGATGCGTTCATTGCTGTAATGGTGGCATTCCTGGCCGTCAAAGAGGATATCGATGGATTGTTGGCCGGTCAGGTGCCCGCCTTTGATCAGGACATTGGCGGCGCCCATTACATGCAGATCGCGGGCGGCTTGTTCCATGTCTTTCTCGTTTCTGATCGTGCGGCAGAGCAGCTTTTCTGCCTCGGGGATGTTGGGAGTCAGCAGGTATGACAGTGGCAGCAGCTGTTTCTTGAAAATACGGCTGCCGTCGGACTCCATCAGGGAGGCGCCAGTGGTGGCAATCATGACCGGATCAACCACCATCGGTAACAAGGTTTGGCGTTCAGTCAGGTATTCTGCCAGGTTGGAGATAATCGCCGGTGTGTGCAGCATGCCGGTTTTGATCACATCGACCTGAATATCTGAAAGCACGGCATTCAGTTGTTCAATCACAAAGGATGGCGGCAAACCATGGATGGCGCTGACAGTTCGTGTGTTTTGTGCTGTCAGCGCGGTCAGCACGCTGGACGCATAGCTGCCCAGCAGCGTGATGGTCTTGATGTCGGCCTGAATGCCTGCTCCGCCGCCGGAATCACTGCCTGCTACCGTTAGTACGGAACCTCTTGTGAATGTTTCATTCCTGTTGAACAGCAGTTTTAGTTCCGCAGCACTGATGTCGGGACGAGGGCTGGAGAGTATGGATGAGATGACTGCCAGGGCATCGGCGCCGGCATCGATCACCCGGCAGGCGTTGCTGGCAGTGATACCGCCGATGGCCACCACCGGGATTCTGACCCTGTCCCGGATGGAAGACAGGCCGGATGTGCCTGGCATGTGTGTCACCTGCTTGCTTTCGGTGGGGTACACGGCCCCGAAGCCGATATAGTCAGCCCCTTGTTCTTCCGCACGGAGCGCTTCATCAAGGTTGTGGGTGGATATGCCGATGATCTTGTCCGCTCCCAGGTATTGCCGGGCTTCAGTCAGGGTGGCGTCATCCTGGCCCAGGTGGATGCCGTCGGCGTCAAGAGCACGGGCCAGTTTCAGGTCATCGTTGACAATGAACGGCACGCCATAGTTAA
>DAONZY010000102.1:0-4005 GCA_035407085.1 Deltaproteobacteria bacterium
GCTTTTCGTCAGCACATAGCCCACTTCAACCACGTCAGGCTTTCGGTCCTTTTCCGACCATGCCCTGTAGCGCGGCAGGTAGTCGGCCAGTACCCTGTTACTGTCCAGTCCCAGGAAGCGTGCATATTCGATCAGGTAGCTGCGCAGGTAGGCTTCTGCGCGAAAGGCGCTGAAACCCTCGTTCTCGATGCAGGCCAGGTATTCGGGCTGGATCCTGGTTACGGCATGGATATCTTCCAGTTCCACCCCCATGCGGCAGCGCAGTTCCTTGAGCAGCGGGCCGTCAAAGCGGTCAATCTGACGGAGCCATTGCCGCACTTCTTCGCCCATCTCGACCTTGCGCTGTGCAGAGGTCGTCTTCCTGTTTTCCATCCCTTCGCGCACTTTGGTGTAGGCCTCATCCAGACGGGCCAGGTAGTCCCGGCTGATCTCATTGCTGAAGTCGGAGTTCAGTGCGGTGATCTCGATGGCATCCCCGGAATAAAGCGCTTTCAGATAGTTGTAATTTCTGTTCAGATCCTCGACGCTGGCGTCATAGGGCAGCTCAAGGATGTCAAAGTACTTTTCACAACCCTCCATTGCGCAGCTCCCTTTGCACCGTAACGCCGGTACCGGCGATGATATTGTCGGTCAGTGTCCTGATTTCGCCGACCACTGGCGACAGGCGGTTGAACAGCATGAACGGTTCACGTTTGTTGATGCTGTCTTTTACCCCTTCGTCATATCGCGAGTAGCCGGCATAGATTGCCGGCAGGCCGAGGACATTCATACAGATGCTCTTCAGGTTTTCGCCGATCTGGATGTCCCTGGGTGTTTTTACCTGGTTGAGCACGATGTACAGGACAAAACCGCCCATCTCCTGGTCGAAGATATCGCGCATCTGGGGAGAACTCTGGCGGATGTGTCCGATCAGCTCTTTCAAGTTGCGGATGCCGTATGTGCTGCGGTTTTTCCAGATGTCCTGAATCAGGGATGTCAGGCCGTGGGTTTTGAAGATCGCCTTCAGCTTTCTGAAATATACGCTCTTGATGAACTGGTACATGTTTTCCAGAGAGGTGATTTCGGGTGAGGTGACGATGATCATCCTGTCGGCCAGCAGAAAGGTGTCGGTGGTGTTGACGTGGGTGCCGGCGCCCAGGTCGATCAGGATGTTATCACTTTCCAGGCTGCGGATATGGCGGAACAGCTTCAGTTTCTGTGCGTGGTTGATGCTTTCCGATTCCATTGAAGCCCCGGGTGCGGCGATCATCTGCAGGTTGGCGATGCCGCTGTGCACTGTGATCTCCTGCAGCGGCTTTTTTTTCTCAAAGAAGTCGGCCAGGGTGTGCCTGGGCGCGTTCAGGCCAAAGAAGGAGTGCAGGTTGGCTCCCCCCAGATCGGCGTCAATCAGGGTGGTTCTGACGCCCTGCATGGCCAGGTGGGTCCCCATGCAGCTGGTCAGGAAGCTCTTGCCGGTGCCGCCCTTACCGCCGCCGATGGCCCAGATTGTGCTGTTGTGTGCGGAGTTTTCCATGTTTACCCGAGGATTGACGCGGTGTGATTCTGTCAACCGTTCATTAAAGCCGCAATGTACGCTGAACACAGCTTGAGGTCAAGCGGCAGCACAGGCTTATCGGCAAGTATAGCCGGTTTTGGCGATCTTGTAAGCTTTTGGGCGTAAATTGCAAATCTGCTGCCCCGGATTTGCTTTGTACGCAACTTGCGGCATAGTTTAAAAATACGAGGATCGTAAGGTATATTTTGTCTTGCAGCGCCGGTTGACCGGCAGCAGGGAGCAGGCAGATGGCAGAGCTTTCGGAACAATTTGAAGAGGCGCTGTTGGCGCTGGATCGTCTCAAGGCCAGGCAAATGGTGGAGGAGGCCGCCACACGCCTGACGGCGCTGGAATTGGTGGAACTGATGGTCGTGCCCGCGTTGACGCGCATCGGCATCCGGTGGGAGGCGGGAGAGACCGACCTGTCTCAGGTGTATATGAGCGGCCGCATCTGCGAGGAACTGGTGGATCGCCTGCTGCCGCCGGGCGACCCGCAGCGCACGGACCAGCCGCCCATGGCGATTGCCTCGCTGGACGACTATCATCTGCTGGGCAAGCGCATTGTCTATGCCATGCTGCGTGCGGCGGGGTTTGATCTGCGGGATTATGGACGTGTAACAGCTGAAGAGGTAATCGCGAAGGTTAAAGCTGACCGGATCAAGGTGTTGCTGCTCTCGACCCTGATGCTGAATTCCGCCCTGCATGTGGCCGGGGTGGTGGATGGTCTCAAGGCGTCCGGTCTGGATGTGAAGGTGGTGGTCGGCGGCGCCCCCTTCAATTTCGACGACCAGTTGTGGCGGGAGGTCAAGGCGGATGCTACGGCGGTTTCGGCTGCTGAGGCGGTCAACCTCGTCAGGTCCATTATGGAGGAACTATCATGAACAGTGAAACGATGACCTCCATGCAGCGGGTGCTGGCCGCACTCAGCCACAAAGAGGCAGACCGGGTACCGTATTTTCTGCTGGTGACCATGCATGGCGCCCGTGAACTGGGACTATCCATAGAGGAATACTTTTCCCGCGCTGAATATGTGGCCGAAGGCCAGCTGCGCATGCGCGCCAGATACGGGCATGACTGCCTATATGGATTCCTTTATGCCCCGGTGGAGATCGAGGCCTGGGGCGGCGAGGTGATCTACACCCCCGATGGTCCACCCAATTCCGGTAGACCCTTCATACGGGATGCCGGCATGATTAATCACCTGAAACCTCCCCGGGTTGATAAAACGCCCTGTCTGGGCAAGGTGCTCAAGGCGATTACGCTGATGAAAGAAAGGGTGGGGGATGAATGCCCGATTATCGGTGTAGTCATGTCGCCATTCTCGGTTCCGGTGATGCAGATGGGGTTTGGGCCCTATCTGGAGCTGATGCTTGAACAGCCTGAGCTGTTCCATAAACTCATGGCGGTTAACGAAGCATTCTGCGTGGCCTGGGCCAATGCCCAGCTGGCGGCTGGCGCTACGGCCATCTGCTATTTCGATCCCGTCTCATCGCCTACGATTGTCTCCCGGGAGACTTACCTGCGCACCGGTTTTAGCGTTGCCAAAAGGGTGCTGGCCCGCATCAAGGGACCGCCGGCCACCCACCTTGCCTCCGGACGGGTACTGCCGGTCATTGATGACATCATCCAGACCGGTGCTGCTGCAGTCGGCGTCAGTTGTCTGGAAGACCTGGCGCAGATCAAGGCGGCCTGTCGCGGTAAAATCACTGTCATCGGCAACCTGAACGGTATTGAAATGCGGCGCTGGAGCATTCAGGATACCGAGATGAAGGTCAGGCAGGCCATTGCCCAGGCCGGACAGGGTGGGGGCTTCATATTGTCGGACAATCATGGTGAGATTCCCTGGCAGGTGCCTGAAGATGTGCTGTTGGCTATTGGTGAATCGGTGCGCAGGTGGGGGCGTTATCCTCTGGACATGTCAATATGACGGCTACTGAGATGGCATTTGTGTTTTGCAGCAACTTCATGGCTGAAGCCGGCTGTGTGTTGGCGGCGGAGTCGCTGGATAATTGCAGGTTGTTGACCATGCCTGCCAGGTGCGGCCGTCCGCCTCTTGATGAGGCGGAGCTGACAGGTTTGATCAACGGACTGGTTGGCGTGCAGCATGTGGAGCTGTTTGGCGGCTGCTGTCTGGCAAGGCTTGCTGACTGTACACTTGGCGGTTGTTCGATACACATCCACCGATTTGCCAACTGCTTTTCCATGCTGGCCGACCAGCGTCAGATCGATGGCTGGCTAGCATCAGGCGCATACCTGACAACCCCGGGCTGGCTGTCCAATTGGCCTGAAAATCTCGAACGTTTAGGACTCGATCAGAAGACGGCCCGGGAGTTGTTCGGTGAGTCCATTAATAGGATTGTGCTGCTCGATACCGGTACGGATAGCCGCAGTGCCGAACGTTTTGGAGATTTTTCCTCCTATGTTGGGCTTCCGAGTGATGTTGCTACCATGGGATTGGATATCCTGAAGCT
>DAONZY010000103.1:0-3696 GCA_035407085.1 Deltaproteobacteria bacterium
CCACTTGAAATCCAGAATCTTTCCGCATCTGGTGCAGATGACATGATGGTGTCCTGTCCCGACTGCTTCAAAATGTGCCTGGCTCTGCTGCGTGTCCACACGGTTGACCAGTCCGTGTTCTTCAAAGGTTGCCAGCGTGCGGTAGATCGTGTCCAGCGAGATGGTTGGGATGCTCTTGCGTATCCGCTGGTGCAGCTGTTCGGCCGTGGGGTGATCCGGTGTCAGCACCAGTTCCCTGAAGATCATCAGCCTCTGGTGGGTGACCTTGAGCCCCGACTCCCGGCAGGCCTTTTCAAAAGCCTGCAGTTGCTGCTGCTGTGATTCATGGGTGTGTATCATACACATTCCTTGATAGGAATAATTACTGAATGGTAAAATATACGGTATTGGAAATATGTCAAGCTGTTTTTCATAAAAAAGGCCGGCGCTTTTTAAAGCGTCCGGCCCGGTGATATCAACCTGTAAAAATATTTAACAATAGAGCTTTTTGCAAAAGCCACATAACGTGTCATTCCGGCAGGCTTCTGGCCGGAATCAAGTTTTTAACCTATTGAAAAGAATGGATCCCCGATAGAACCATTCGGGGATGACAATCTTTTTGCAAGAGCCTCAATAGTATACACAGAGCTTATTGAGAAGAAGCAAAGGGTTGAGAATTATACAATTTCACCAAACAGATGAATCTGAATAGATCAGATTCTGTAATGATATCAATGTGTTCTCTGATGCTCTGCGGTTAACTGCCGTTTTAAGGATCAATGCCTGGATTGGCGCAGCGTGCTGAGTGCCACTGCCTCCAGTATCTTGGTGGCTGCTTCGGGTCTGGCAAGTTTCAGGGCGTTTTCCCGGAGTGCGTTCAGATGGTTGCGGTTATAGAGCAGCATGTCGACGCGCCAGATCACCGCATCCGGGTCACAGGCCTTCATGGCCGCCCCGTTTTCCAGCAGGTAATCGGCGTTGCGTTCTTCCTGGCCGGGAATGGGCGAAACCAGTACCATCGGCAGTCCCATGGCCAGGCATTCCGAGGTGGTCAGTCCGCCAGGTTTGGTGATGGCCATGTCGCATGCGGCCATGTACCTGTGGATCTGGTCGGTATAGCCGACTGTAATGATCTGCTCCTCGAACTTCTGTTTGAGGGTGTTCAGCGCGTTGAGCAGTTCTTCATTTTTACCGGCAATGGCAACAATCTGGTACTTTTCGTTGGCCTTGATCAGCTGTTCGGCCAATGCTGCGATGTTGCCCATGCCGGCGCCGCCGGACATCAGCAGCAGGGAGGCCCTCTCATCGTCCAGTCCCAGTTCCCTGCGGCAGGCTTCACGGTCTTGCTCTTCGCCAAACTCGGGCATGATCGGGATGCCGGTCACCCAGACATCCTCCTGCCTGATCCCCTTGCGGGCCATCTTCCAGGCCACTTCCTCGTTGGCGGCAAAATAGCCGGTCATGTTGGGCTGAACCCACAGGCCATGCAGATCGAAATCGGTCACCATTACCCAGACCGGCTTGTCAAATTTGCCTTCGAAAATCTGGCGTGAGAGCAGTTGTGCCGGCAGGAAATGGGTGCAGATGACTTGGTCGGGATTGATCTCCTTGAGCATCTTGCGCAGTTTGCCCGTATTCAGCCGTTCAATGGCGATCCGTAGTTTGGAAAGCGCCGAGTTTACGTTGGTGCTGTCGCTCTTGTGGTAAAGGTAGCCCCAGAAGGCCGGGTGGTGTTCAACGATCTTGAGGTAGGTTTCGGTGTAAATCTTACGAAAAAGCTCAGGCACCAGGTCCATCACATCGATGTGCACGACCTCCATCTGGGGGCAGTACCTATCGGCGGTTGCCTTGATGGCCTCGGCGGCCCGCACATGACCGGAACCGGCTGAAACACTGAGTACGGCGATTTTCTGTTTTTTCTTGAGAAATTTCAGCATGGTATCAATATCCCTTGAATGATGGTGGACTGCAAACTGTTGACAGCGGTATGGAATAGCGGTTTTTTAGCCATATGTCAAAAGTTAATCTTGCCATTTCCGGCAGCTTGCTGCCAGTCTTACGCTGCCAATTGGCCGAGTTGCAGATCAATGTGATGCCTGTCCGCTGTGCGCCGCCTGTTGTTGTTTGATAAGTTCCCGTCCCACCAGTTCGGCCATGCGTCTGGTTGGCGCGTCGTTAACCTTTTTGCCGTCATGGTAGAATGTGACCAGTTGCAGCGGTTTTCCGGCTGCTGCCTTCACTGCCACATCATCCGGGGTAAAGGTGGTGCGCCCCATGGATTTCTTGGTTGGCCAGTCCACGCCGCTGTAGCTTAAGTAAACCAGTTTGGAACAGTAGACACGCCCTTTGGATTCCACGTCGAAGTTGAAATCGTACGGCTTGCCGATCTGGCGCAGAGCCTTGATGACGATGGCGGCGCGTTCTTTCGGTGTCTGCTCTGCCATGCGCATAATCCCCACACTGTCGATGTTCATGAAGTGCTCCAGCGAATTCATCTCCACCCCGGAGCGCAGCGCTTCGGTCACCAGGCGCCCCTCTTTGATTGAGCTGTGGTGACGTTTGACCACCGGATGATTCCAGATGCCCAGTTGCTTGAGATCGCTCTCCGTGCCGATCCAGACAGCGGCATGCCCCCAGTAGCCGGGGATCAGCTTGTCGGTCAGCCTGAAGGGGGTTTTCTCCAGCAGGATATCGCCGGGGCGGAGGGAGGTGCTCATTTCAGTCAGCACATCCTTGCGTCCGTACAGTTTCCCCTTGCGGGTTTCCACCAGGCCGACGGCGTTGCCGAAGACCATGCTGAAAACGCTGACACCTTCACGTTCCAGACCGGCGATGGTGTCGGTAGTGATGCCGGAGAGGAAGCCGACCTTGCGCCAGATCACCCGGAAGGGGGAGACCTTGCGGACCATGGAGTAGGAGGGACTCTGCGAAATCAGGGTGTAGAGATAGTCGCTGTCTGCCGATGCCGCGATGGACTTTTTCTGCCGGGCGGTCTCCTTTTCGAAGTATTTCATGGCATTGCGCACGCGCTTGCGGTTGGAGATGGAGTTGTAGTTGAGGGTGATCTTGGCCAGGGCTGCGCTCTTGACGGCATAGCCAGGATCACGCTCGTTCAGCAGGCGGCGCAGTTTGCTGTCCCCCTCGAACAGCGATACCGCCAGCAGGTAGTTGTCATACAGGATCAGGGCGGATGACAGCGAGAGCATGATCCCCTTCAGCCTTGTTTCCGGCGTTAAGCCCAGTTTACCCATCTGTTTTTTCGGGATATCCAGCCAGCATTCATGGGATTCGGCAACCTTCATCAGCTCATCACGCAGCGCCAGATGCTGGTTGATGCCGTGATTGATCGTGGCCAGGTCGTCGCCGGTCAGCGGTTTGCCTTGATCCACCTTGGACTTGATGGCCTGACCGGCCTTGATGGTCTCGGCCCGGAGTGCCAGTGCTTTTTCCGCCAGCGGTTTGAATACCTCCAGCTCTTTGGCCAGCTTTTTTTCAACCGATTCCCGGCTGCTGCCATGCTGTTCTTTCAGGTGGGTCCGGCACTGGTCGACATCATGCAGGATGGCGGCACTGCCCATGCTTTCGTAGTCTTCAGGCATGCTGGCCTGCAGAGGTGTGGCCAGTGAAATCAGCATACTAAAACTGGCGGTCAGGGATATCAGTGTCGAGCGCCATGGTAATTTTCCAGTTTGCGAGGTGTTAGCGCCAAGTTAATTT
>DAONZY010000104.1:0-3695 GCA_035407085.1 Deltaproteobacteria bacterium
ACAAGTCCGCCCTGGTGGCGGATGTGGACAGGGCCAGAGAGATTGTCGTCAGCCGTAAAGAAGATGCGGCTGATATCATTATTGCCATGAGCAACAACTCCACCAGCCATACCCGCTACCGTGCGCTGGCCTGCGCCACCGGCACGCGTTTCGCCAGCCTGCCACATTTCGATCCGGACATGTTCCATAGTTCCATGACCGTGGACTGGAAAGCGCTTGCTGAACGCACGGCACGTCTTGTCGAGGCGGTCAATGCAGCGGAATGGATCCGGGTGACCACGCCTAACGGTACGGACATGCAGATCTGCAAACTGGGGCGTATTGCCGAGGGGGATGACGGCCTGCTGGCCCATGACGGCGCTTTCGGCAATCTGCCGGCAGGTGAGGCTTATCTGGCGCCGCTGGAGGGCAAAAGCCACGGTGTCATGGTGATTGAATGGGGGCCGACCAGCAAACTGGAACAGCCGTTGAAGCTGACCGTTGAAAATGGCATTGTGACCGTCATTGAGGGGGAAGGCCCACATCGTGTGAAACTTGAGAACAAATTTGCCGAAAACCCCAACTGCCGCAACATTGCCGAACTGGGCATCGGCACCAATGAAAAGGCCAGCTGTCCAGATAATGTGCTGGAGGCGGAAAAGATCCTGGGCACCATCCACATTGCCCTGGGGGACAACACCGGTTTCGGCGGCAAGGTCAACGCACCTTTCCACGAGGATTACGTCTTTTACCAGCCGACACTGACCGCCTGCATGCCGGACGGCAGCCAGCGCGTGATCATCGACAACGGGAAACTGCTGGTATGAAAACGCTCAGCCTTGGGTTTTCCCCCTGCCCCAATGATACCTTTATGTTCTATCCGCTGGTGCATGGCCTGGTGAATACGGGCGGACTCGGCTTCACAGAGCGGCTGGAGGATGTGGAGACGCTCAACCGGCTGGCCTTGCAAGGGACGCTGGATGTGAGCAAGGTTTCCTATCACGCCCTCGGGCATATCCGGGATGAATATGCCCTGCTGCGTTCCGGCAGCGCGCTGGGGCGTGGCTGCGGTCCGCTGCTTGTGTCGGCCCAAAATTTTGCCCCGGCTGATCTGCGTGGCCGGACGATTGCCGTGCCAGGCCGCTATACCACCGCCCTGTTGCTGCTGCGCCTGTTTGACCCGCGTCTGGTGAACTTTCTGGTGATGCCGTTCAATGAGATCATGGATGCCGTGCTGCGGGGGGATGCGGATGCCGGGCTGATTATTCATGAATCGCGGTTTACCTATCAGGGATACGGTCTGCACAAGTTGCTGGACCTGGGTGAATGGTGGGAGGCCGAGACCGGTCTGCCGATACCGCTGGGAGGTATCGTTGCCCGGCGTGCGCTGGGTGAGGAAAACATCAGGGTCATCGAAAAGGCTTTGCGTGATGGTGTGGCGTATTCCCGTCAACACCCTGCTGAGGCCGCCCATTATATTCGTGAACATGCCCAGGAGATCAGCGAAGATGTCTGCGCCGCCCATATAGGGCTGTATGTTAACGAATTTTCCGTTGAGTTGGGCGATGAGGGGATCAAGGCCGTACAATGTCTGATGCGGCGGGCTGAGGAGGCGGGGATCGTGCCGGTATCTCAGGCCGGGCTGGTTTGATGTTCAGTGTAGTGACTTTCATGTACAGAACGACAAGGAGGAGTTTCAGTGGCTGAAGAAAAAGAGAAATGGCATGGCTGGCTGGCGCTGTCTACTGCAATAATGGCGGTACTGGCGGCGCTGACGACACTTTACATGGGCAAATATTCATCGCGGGCCATCATGGCCCAGGGGTTGGAAAGCAACCAGTGGGCCTATTTTCAGGCCAAGAGCATCAAGGAACATACCTTTGAGATGAACAAGAGGGCTATGGAACTGCAGATGAGATCACAGAAGGGGATGCCTGCTGATGTGGCTGCCGATTACCGTAAGACCATCGCCAAGTATGAAAGTGAGATCAACCGCTACGAAAAGGAAAAGGGCGAGATAAAGGCCAAGGCGGAAGAGATCGAGAAGGGCAAGCTCAAGTCGCAGGAGATGGGCGGTAACTTTGCCTATGCGCTGATATTTCTGCAAATTGCCATCATGCTGGCATCCATATCCAGCCTGACCAAGCGCAAGTATCTCTGGTATATCGCCCTGGCTGCCAATATCGGCTGGATATTTTTCTTTCTCAATGCCTGGCTGCTGTTTTATTGAAGCGATAACATGGGCCTCGGGCCATAATGATATGGCACGGAGTGGTAAACATGAGGTGCCCATTGCACTTTGATGGACATCGCTCATGGGAAGCCATGCTATTTGATGTTTCTAATTTACAGCCGCTTAAGTTCCCTGTATATTGCCATAAATCTAAAGCCATATCGCATGCAGCAGCTGTGGTTTCATAGATCACCATCAAACGTAACGGGAGATAATAATGAAAAGGATAGGATTGGCAGTAACCGTTTTAATGCTGGCTGTCGGATTGCTTTCCGGGTGCAGCGAGAAGCAGAAGGAGGGAACAAAATCAGCCGCTTCATCCCCATCTGCCAAGCTGATTGAACCATCCTCGCTGTTATCAAAAGAAGAGGCCAAGGCACTGACTGGTATTGATTTTAACAAAGCCACCACAAAAGAGGAATCTCGAGTTGGCCTGAAAATGTATCTATATGAAAATGACAATAATATCTTGCAGGTCGGGATATCGCAAGTGGCTTTCATGGACAGCAAAACCAGCGCAGCAGGAAATACACCGCCTGTAATCTACAAGAACATCAAGTCCGGCTTCAAGGATGCACCCAAAATTGAAGGCCTCGGTGACGACAACTTTCTGATTCCGACTGCACTTTACATTCTGAGGGGAGAGTATTACGTAACCGTGGTTTCAAACCCTCCAATTTCCAGGGACAAGGAAAAAATGAAAGCAATTGGCCTCAAAGTTGTGGAAAACCTGGATCGCCTGACCCGAAAATAGCCACATCCCGCCGGGAAGAGTTCTCGGGATATCTTGAATTTGAAAAGGGGACAGCCTGCGTTATTTAAATGCAGCCTATCCCCTTTTCTTGTTCAGAAAGGTGTTAGTAGTAGGCTGTGTCCGGGATAGTTGCTCTTATTGCTTTTTGGATAATGCGTCAGTATACTCGACTATCTTGGCGCCAGACGTTATCTTGAAGAAGAGTTGTGGGGAATGGTTGCGTCTCTACTGTCAAGATATTCTTGAATCCAGCTTTGCCATCCAGCATATGTTAACGGTGTGTCTTTCAATGATTTTACCAAGGACCGGATGCGCAGTTCTGCGGTGATTCGGGAGTTTGAGGTTATTGGCAAAGCTGTAGGCAAGTTGCCTGCAGAATTGAAAGTAGAGTATGCTGACATCCAACATAAAGAATGGAGAGATCATGAAGCGGATAATCTTGGCAGTCTTAATGCTGACATTGATGGGGTGTACTTATGATGGTGCCTTGAGGGAATCGTTTTATAAAAGTAACCTTGCAAATAACTCGAACAAGTTGCAGTACAAGGTTGCAATAGTAAATACGTCAGATCTACAAAATGCGATGATACAAGAAAGTGAAGGTGGTTATAAAATCAACATAAAGACTGCGCCAGACTTTGCAAATGCTATGAAGTCAGAACTATCCAATGTTTTTGTAAAAGCGCAGCTGATCGACACCCCGTTGCAAGGTAAAGATTTTGATATGAT
>DAONZY010000105.1:0-3429 GCA_035407085.1 Deltaproteobacteria bacterium
CGCCAAAACAGAGCGGCAGGTAGGCGCAGTCCAGGCATTCATCGTTCTTCCAGACGTCCCGGTTGTGGGAAGCACTGTAGTCAGCGACAAAGGAGCCCAACTCACCAACACACAAATCATCGTCTCCCATAAAGGTCGTGCATTTGAAAAGTTTACCGTCATGCCCGACAACAAAATCATTGTCAAACTCCACCATGCAACCGGACGGACCGGGTTTTGGCGCATTGAATCCGCGCCTGAGGATTTCTCCCCGTAGAATAAGGCCGGCCTCAATCATCCAGGGTTCGTCACTGCTCGCGCAGGTAGAGTTGCAATCTCCGCTGACACTGCCATCCGCCTTGGGAAAAACCGGAAAAAAACCCACTGCAGAAAATGTCTCGGGACTGACCCCTTCCTGTATCAATAAATCAAGCATTTCCGGGAAACGCCTGTAGTTCTCATGTGTATAGTTGCCACCAAGTTCAATCGGGATCAATCCGGACAACTCCTTGATGTTATTCAGAATGGTGTCGAAACTCCCCTTTCCGGAAACAAATGGACGCTGTTTATTGTGAATATCAGGCGGGCCATCCAGCGTGGTCCTGATGCTGGTCAAGCCAAGCGGCAGCAATTCCTCAGCCACCTTGCGAGTCAACAGGGTGGCATTGGTTATAATGGAGAACTGAAATTTCACACCGTTTTCACGCGCAGTTTGTTCAAGACGTCCGGCAATATCCTTCAATCGAGGCAAAGCCATCAACGCCTCGCCACCATAGAAATCGATCTTTACATCAAAACCGGCTCTCATTTTTTGCGTAAGCTCGGTTATCAGCAGTTCAGCCGTTTTATCGCTCATGAGAAAGCGGCCCCGGAAGGGATCTTCGAAACAGTACGGGCAAGCCAGGTTGCATTCAAGAGTAAGTGTCACCAGCATTGTAACCGACCGCTTTCTGCTATTGGCAATTTTGAATGTTTCCAGCATCTCTTTACGTTCAGCCGCCGCATCCGCCACCAGCACGCCCTTGTCAGCCAATACAGACTGTTCCCGTTCAGACAACTCGCCATTATTGCAAACCCTGCCCCACAGAGATTCGGACAGCTCCAACACGGCACAACGACGGGTAGCCAGCAGCATCGCCCGCCCCGGCTTGTCGGTGCAGGGATAAACCTTCAGATAACGCGACAGCTCCATACCACTTCCTCCCAAAAAACAGCGGGGAGGAATCACTCCCCCCGCCATTTATGCTTCTTAGTTAACCTTTATCGGACCCTTAGTACATTTACAGGCCATCTCCACATCACAACTTACCCCCTCCTCCAGAACCATCAAATCCTGATCTTCACGCATCTGCTCCACCTCCTTTTCTCTGAAATGGTGCTGCAAGATTAAAACGCTTAATAAAGGCATGCAAATTGCTGCTATGCAACAAAAAATTAACAGCATTTCTAATGAAATCAATGGACAACACGCATTTATTTGTTAATATCACATCCGGGAACAGATCATGAAAAAATTAAGGACATGCTACCATAATTTTTGCATTATTCTAGCCGCGCTGTTTATGTGCTGCGCTGCCCAGCCCTGCCTTGCCTCCGGCATGGACGATGGGGGAGACACCATCGAGCTGTACAGCGCCTGGGAGGAGGAATCCTCCAGCGCATCCCGCTCCCCCAAACCGCTCTCCCAGACCCCCGAAAACATCACCATCATTACCACACGCGATATCGAAGCCATCAACGCCCATACCCTGCAAGACGTACTTGTAACAATACCCGGCATACAATCGCAAAGCACTGGCGGCCCTGGCAGCATGCCTTTGTTTACCCGTATTCAAAGCGCGGAAAGCTACCATTTGCTTGTTCTTGTCGATGGCATACCGATCAACACCCTGGGTGAAAACTATTCCGATACAGCTATAGTGCCTGCCCGCATCATCGAGAGGATCGAGATTGTAAAAGGTGCCGCATCTTCGGCCTGGGGTCAGGCACTGGGCGGAGTAATCAATGTTATTACCAAAACACCGGCAAAACGTCTGGTTTCCGGCTCTGCATCGGCTTCCATCGGCAGCGCACAAACCAGCGACGACGGTCTTGAACTAAGCGGCACTAACGGCAGACTCGGGTATTACCTCAGCGGAGGCTATCTTGGATTTGACGGCATCCCCAAAAAAATCACCACCTTTTCCAACAATGCCTATTCAAAGCTGACCTACGATCTGCCAAGCGGTGGTCTGATTTGGGGTTCATTCAATTACAACCATGCCAACCGAACCAACATGTTTGTTCCGCTTTATGACCTCAAGGAGGACCAAAGGACCACACACCTGTATGCCACACTGGGATTCCGACACAAGTTGTCCGAAAACCTGGAACTGGAGATTTCAGGACGGCACTCCTACCGCGCTTTTGACACCTTTGATGCCAACATCAGCGATGGCGCACCATGGGGTCCATCACTAATCGGCAGAGATAAAGTCTATGGTGGCAGTGCCAAGCTAACCTGGCGACTTAAAAACCACCTGATTATAGCGGGTAGCGATTATGAACATGCAAAACTTTCCGCCAGCGGAACTCAAGCAGACCCTTTAACACCTGTTTCCAGATCAATTGACCGTTGGGGCGCCTACCTGAATGACACCTTTACTATTGGCAACCTGACACTGACCGCCGGAGCACGCTTCGATCGCAGCAGCACTCGCAACACTGTCGACCAGTTCAGCCCGTCAATCGGCGCCACATACCGCCTCACCGACAGCACATTGCTGCGCGGCTATACAGCCAGAGGTTTCGGGCTATGGGCATTGAGCTTTGACAACCCGCCAATTCAGAAGGTCTGGACTTCACAGATCGGCATCGAAAGCACCATTGTCCCCTACCTGTGGCAGAAGCTGACCCTGTTCCGCAACGAGACCTGGGATATCGACAGCACCCTTGACCGCCGCATTGCCCTGGGCACAGAATACGAGATACGCACCACGCCCGTATTCAACACAAGCATTGCCGCAGGCTATACATTCACCGACACAAAGCTGACGGTAACCAACAAGCCGGTTTACGGGGCACCACGTCACACCTTGCAACTTGCATTGCACTACAATGATGAGGCCTTCCGAGGGGCAATCACAGGCAGACATATCTTCTGGAACACTGATCCGGCTGATAATGCGCGCTATCAGGGCCTGATCTGGGATCTGCACCTGGGAGCCAAGGTATGGAAAAAGGGGGACAACTCGCTGGAGTTGTTTTTCTCGGCCCGCAACATATTCAACGGTTCGCAGACCCAGTTTTCGCCTGACTTGATACCATATCCCGGCCGCTGGTTCGAGGGCGGAATGAGGGTACGCTTCTGAGATACTTTATCCATCTCATAGCCGCCCTGGTGTTTCTGATCCCCCCCCTGGCCGAGGCCTACGACGTGCTGATCGTGCAGAGCAGCCGCAACTCGGCCTT
>DAONZY010000106.1:0-3337 GCA_035407085.1 Deltaproteobacteria bacterium
CCGAATCAGCTGCATATTTCGGCTTTACCCTGCCCAATGCGGAACAGATCAGAAAGACACTGGAGCAGCTGGTAGCAGGTGCTACAGGAACTTGCAAACTTAGGTTGCTGCTGTCACAGGATGGCTCGTTCACCGCCGAGTCAGCAGCAATTGAAGCAACACCTGACGAAACAGGCATGATTCTGCTTTCCCAATGCCGCGTCAGCACAGCAGATGTCTTTCTCTATCACAAGACCACCCGGCGAGATATTTACGTATCGGAAAAAGCAAATCATCCCGGCTGCTACGACGTCATCTTTCTAAATGAAATGGATGAAGTCACAGAAGGAACATTCAACAACATCGTCGTGCAGCTTGACGGCCACCTACTGACACCGGCCGTGCATTGCGGCCTGTTACCGGGAGTGTTCCGGCAGGAACTGCTGGAAAAGGGAGAGATCAGGGAAGCTGTCATCAGCATTGAGACTTTGCAGCAAGCCGAAAAGGTCTGGCTGATCAATTCGGTGCGCGGCTGGCGGGAGTGCAAGATAAACCGGTACTAGGGACCGCTAAAACATAAAAAGCAGGCCACAAACGGTAACAACAATAGCACGCGGATCAAATCTGAAACTTCTGATACAGGCGGATCATTCTATTACCGGAAATCAGATTTCCATCAGATGTGATCAGAAGTTTATCCGCGTCAAACAGGTTCATAGGCCTGATATTTTATAGTCGTTGTACCGTCCTTGAATATGGATAACGCAAGTCAATCAATAAACAATTCAAATGCAGTTAAATCAAAAGGAGAATGTAAAAACATGAAGACCCAGATTGAAAACGCCCGTGCAGGCATCGTAACACCACAGATGGCAATCGTAGCAAAGAACGAAGGGCTCACCGAAGAGTACATCCGCCAGATGGTAGCCGAAGGCAAGATCGTCATCCCCTGGAACCACAACCGCAAACCATCTAGAATCGCCGGTATCGGCAAGGGGTTGAGCACCAAGGTCAATGCCTCCATCGGCACCTCTTCCGACATCATCGACTATGATGCAGAAGTAAGAAAAGCCAAGATTGCCCAGGAAGCCGGCGCAGACACCCTGATGGAGCTCTCCGTTGGTGGCGACCTGGACCGCGTACGCCGCGAAGTCATCGCCGCCGTTGATCTGCCGGTCGGCAATGTACCGCTCTACCAGGCATTCTGCGAAGCGGCCCGCAAATACAAAAACCCCAACAAGCTGGATGAAGAGATGCTCTTCGACATCATCGAGCAGCAGTGCGCCGACGGTATGGCCTTCATGGCCGTACATTGCGGCATCAACCTCTGCACCATCGAGCGTCTGCGCAAGCAGAACTACCGCTACGGCGGCCTGGTCTCCAAAGGGGGCGTTTCCATGGCAGCCTGGATGATCGCCAACAACAGGGAAAACCCGCTCTATGAGAAATTCGACCGCGTCGTCTCGATCCTCAAGAAATACGACACCGTCCTGTCGCTGGGCAACGGCCTGCGCGCCGGCGCCATCCACGACTCTTCCGACCGCGCCCAGATTCAGGAACTGGTCTTCAACTGCGAACTAGCAGAGCTCGGCCGTGAAATGGGTTGCCAGATGCTGGTGGAAGGTCCTGGCCACGTACCTCTGGATGAGATCGAAGGCAACATCCAGCTGCAGAAGCGCATGAGCGGCGATGCGCCTTACTACATGCTCGGACCGATCACCACCGATATCTGCCCTGGCTACGATCACATCACCACTGCCATCGGCGCTGCCCAGTCCAGCCGCTTCGGCGCTGACCTGATCTGCTACATCACTCCGGCCGAGCATCTGGCCCTGCCAAATGAAGAGGACGTGCGCGTCGGTGTCAAGACCGCCAGGATCTCCGCCTATATCGGCGATATGAACAAGTATCCCGAGAAGTGTCGTCAGCGTGACAAGGAAATGTCCAAGGCCCGCCGCGACCTGGATTGGGAAAAACAGTTCGAACTGGCCCTCTTCCCTGAAGACGCCCGCGCCATCCGCGACAGCCGCGCTCCGGAAGAAGAGAATACCTGCACCATGTGCGGCGACTTCTGCGCTTCACGCGGCGCCGGCAAGCTGTTCCGGGAAGACCTCAAGGGCGACAAGATTTGATTCGTAAAAACCGAGTATTATTAAACAGAAAAGGCACCGGGTTTCCGGTGCCTTTTCTGTTTGTATGGCAACATTTGCCAGATACATGTTTTCAGATAGAATCATTTCAGACTGTTGGGTAAGCCCGGTTGAAAGGTAGATTGAGTGGACAGACAGACACCAGACACTAACCAGACATGGATCCCCAAACCATTATTGATCATAATCGGCACTATCGCCGTAGCGCTTGGCCTGCTGGGGATGTTTTTACCGGTATTACCCACCACCCCGTTCCTGCCGCTGGCTTACAACCAACCGATGGTGCGGGGCATACATCAGAAATTATCAGGAAGGACGGGGAATGACCCTGGGCCAGAAATTGCTTGCTATCTCAATGCTCTGGCTGGCAATCGGCTATTCAGCCTTTTTCGCTGTCAGCCAGTTATGGATTAAAGTCTTGCTGCTACTGATTGCGCTGGGGGTAACTGCGCATCTGCTAAAGATCAACACATACCGCCCAACAGACCAGTTTCCGCCCTGAACCGCTCTGCGACCTTGCCTGCCTTACGGCGGACACTGGGCGCACATGGACTTGAACAGGTTGGTGCTGAGATAGCGGTCACCACGGTCCGGCAGAATAACCACAATAACACCCGACTCCAGCTCACTGGCCAGCTTCAATGCCCCGGCCACCGCCGCCCCGCCGGACATACCGCAGAAGATCCCTTGCCTGGATGCCAAAAGCCTGGCTGTATCAAAGGCCTCTTCATCCCCCACGACCAGCTTGCGGTGATGGGCTGTCGAATCGTAAATCGGCGGCACAATCGCCTCATGCATGTTTTTCAGCCCCTGGATCTTGTGACCCAGCATGGGTTCAACCGCCACTATCTGCACATCCGGTTTGTTTTCCCTGAAATAGCGCGCCGCCCCCATAACCGTGCCGCTGGTGCCGATACCGGCCACAAAATGGGTGATCTTGCCTTCGGTCTGGCTCATAATTTCCGGAGCGGTCGTCAGATAGTGCGCCAGCGCGTTGTTGGGATTGGCATACTGGTTGGGCATATAGTACAGATCCGGATCCTCTTCATAAATCTTGTGGGCCATGCGGATCGCGCCATCAGTAGCCTCACAGCCAGGCGTAAGTACAATCTCGGCGCCATAGGCCTCCAGCACGCTGCGTCGTTCCTGGCTGACGCAGGCCGGCATGACCAGCTTGATGCGATACCTTCTGGCCGCCGCGATCATGG
>DAONZY010000107.1:0-3196 GCA_035407085.1 Deltaproteobacteria bacterium
CTGTTCGGTAAAAGGGTGCGCCGCAGCGGGTTGTCCGAGGTGCGCAAAAAGCAGATCCTTTCTTCCCTGGCCGAACTGAAGCCGGGTGACTACATGGTGCATGTGGACCATGGCATCGGCTACTATCGCGGGCTGCAGCATATCAGCGTAGCCGGTGTGGGGGGCGATTTTCTGCTGCTGGAGTACAGCGGCGGTGACAAACTCTACCTGCCGGTGGACCGGCTGGGACTGGTGCAGAAATACGCAGGCCCGGAAGGGGCCGAGCCGCGGCTGGACAAGCTGGGCGGCACCTCCTGGGAGAAATCCAAGGGCAAGGCCAGAAAGGCCATCGAGGAACTGGCCGGGGAACTGTTGGAGATCTATGCCCAGCGCCAGATGTGCGAGGGCTATTCCTTCTCGCCTCCGGACGAGATGTACCGGGAGTTCGAGGCGTCTTTCGCCTGGGAAGAAACCCCGGATCAGCTTTCGGCCATCAACGATGTGCTGGCCGATATGCAGCACTCCCGCCCCATGGACCGGCTGGTTTGCGGGGACGTGGGATACGGCAAGACCGAGGTGGCGCTGCGCGGTGCCTTCAAGGCGGCCCTGGATGGCAAGCAGGTCGGCGTGCTGGTGCCGACTACCATTCTGGCCCAGCAGCACTTCGAAACCTTTCATGAACGGCTGAAGGAATATCCGGTGCGGGTGGAGGTGCTTTCACGTTTTCGCACCCCCAGGGAACAGAAGGCCATACTGGAAGGGGTCAGAAAAGGAGAGGTGGACATCGTTATCGGCACCCACCGTCTGCTGCAGAAGGATGTGACCTTCAAGGATCTGGGGCTGCTGATCGTTGATGAGGAGCAGCGATTCGGTGTCAAGGACAAGGAGCGCCTGAAGGCCTTCCGCGCCGTGGTGGATGTGATGACCCTGACCGCTACCCCCATACCGCGCACCCTGTACATGTCCATGATGGGTATCCGCGACCTGTCGATTATCGATACCCCGCCGGTGGACCGGCTGGCCATCAAGACGATCGTATCGCGTTTTTCGGAGGAACTGATCCGTGAGGCGGTCATGCGCGAGTTGCGGCGCGGCGGCCAGATCTTTTTCGTGCATAACAGGGTGGCCAGCATTGCCAAACGGGCCGAGCAGATCGCGGCTATCGTGCCGGAGGCAAAAATCGCCGTCGGCCACGGCCAGATGGACGAGCATGAACTGGAAAAGGTCATGCTGGGCTTCATGCACGGCGAAACCAACCTACTGATCTGCACCACCATCATCGAGTCCGGGCTGGATATCCCCAATGCCAATACGCTGATCGTTGATCGGGCCGACACCTTCGGACTCTCCCAGCTGTATCAGCTGCGCGGCCGGGTAGGGCGCTCCACCAGACGCGGCTACGCCTATCTGCTGATTCCGGGTGAGAGCAGTATCAGTTCCGATGCCCGCGAACGTCTGCGCATCCTGCAGGATATCACCGAGCTGGGGGCCGGTTTCCGCATCGCCACCCACGACATGGAGATCCGCGGCGCGGGCGATATGCTGGGCAGCCGTCAGTCCGGCACCGTGACCGAGATCGGTTTTGAACTCTACAACCAGATGCTGGAAGAGACCATCTGCCGGCTGAGGGGCGAGGAGATGACCGAGCGGGTAGAGCCGGAGATCAACCTCAAGGTGCCGGCCTTCATCCCCGAGGCCTATGTCAGGGATACGGGTCAGCGTCTGGTGATCTACAAGAAACTGACCCAGGCCGAGCATGAGGACGATGTGCTGGACGTGCAGAACGAGGTGGCCGACCGTTTCGGCAAGTATCCGTTGGCCACCGCCTACCTGTTTGAGATCATGAAGCTGCGGATCATGCTGAAAAAGCTGCTGGTGCGCCAGATTGACTTTGACGGCAAGAACGTGGTTATCAGCTTCCATCCGCGCACCCCGGCCTCGCCGGATACGATTATCGCCATGATGCGCAGCGAGCCGAGGAAATACCAGTTCAGTCCGGATTATATACTGACCTGTGTGGTCGGCGGCACCGCTTTTGAGGATATCATTGAAACGGCCCGCAAGGTGTTGCTGAGGCTGATGCCGGCAGGCTGAGTGCCTGGTGGATGATGACTGCTGAATTGATGAAGGCCCGTCTGTGTGGACAGACGGGCCTTTTTGTATGGACGGCGTGATCCTGGTTGCCCCTTAAATCAGAAGGGGTCGATGGTGTAGCTTGTTACCGGCTTGATCTTGAACCCCCTGTTTACATGCATGCCTTTGTATTCCACATCGACCATATAGCCGGTGTTATTGGCCAGATAGCCGCTGTCCCTGAGCATGAATTGTCTTGTCGTGCCGTAAGGTATAATCTGGTTGGTCAGATTGGCAACCACACGTGCACCCTGCATGACAAAGATGTTCAGACCGCTAAGCGGAACCTGACTGTTGTTTTGCAGCATCAGCCTGAAGTCGAGCTGCTGGCCGGGCTGGAATGTCTGGGGGGTGGCCTCCAGATTAACTATTTTTAGACCGGCCATGACCTGACCGAGTTGGAAGATCTGAACTGTCTTGCTCTTGGTGGCGGTTTTACCGGCGGAATTGGTGGCAGTCAGTAAAAATGTGAGATTGCCGTACCCGCTGAAAGGCACCGTGTAGTTCTGTGACTGGGGCTGTCCTGTCTTGTACAGGATAGTGGCATTATTCAGGGTGATCCTGACCTGTGTGACCGGACTGCCGCCCGGGCCGGGTGTGATGTTTCAGCTGAAGTTGAGCGGATCCCCCTGGACTGTTTTGGGCTGAACATTGAAGGACTGGATTACCGGAAAGTCGACGTTTTGCAGTGACTGGGGTGATACTTTCCCCGATGCAGCCGGTTTTACAGCCATGGCGGGCGGTGCGGCAAAGACGCTGCAGGACAGGGAGCAGAGCAGCACGAGCGTAGTGAGGACGGATGAGTACATAATTTGTTTTCGCATGGTTATCTCCTTTTTATGAAATCAGTCAAACAAATATACAGCAAAAATGCTGGTTTTCAAGTTGGGGGTCTAACCTGGATCGGTGCATGGATGATAGTGGAGTCATGGGTGATAGTGGTTGCCAAATATAGAGAATGTGATAATGTGCCCGGACTAAAACACGGCTGTCTGCCGTGAGATCCCCCACAGGAGGTTTGTTATGTTTTTCAGACGGATAGGAATGCTGGTGGCGGTTGTCCTGATGATGTGTGTTGGTCTGG
>DAONZY010000108.1:0-2487 GCA_035407085.1 Deltaproteobacteria bacterium
ATGTTTTCAAACTGGGGATACTGGACGGCTGGCCCGGCTTTGTGATCGCCTTCGCTAACTTCGAGGGCACATTCTACCGCTACGCCAAAAAGGCCGAGGCAGATGCCGGCTGGAACCGCCCAGAAAGCAGACACCATGAGCGCTAGGGTTTCCATTGCCGTAATCATATCCACATACAACTCGCCTGAATATCTGCGGCGCGTGCTGGAGGGGTATCGCCGCCAGACCCGCTATCCGGACGAGCTGATCGTGGCCGATGACGGCTCCACCAATGAAACCGCTGATGTCGTCAAGGCCTTTAGCGCATCAGCCCCATTCAAGGTCAGGCATGTCTGGCACGAGGATACGGGCTTCCGCCTGGCCGCAATCCGCAACTGCGCCATTGCCGCCGCCGTATCCGAGTACCTGATCTTCAGCGACGGCGACTGCATCCCCCATCCAAACTTTGTCGAGGATCACGGGAAAGCACTACGCAAGGGTTGCTTCATGACCGGAAAACGGATGCTAGTTGGCCAGAAGCTTTCACCATCATTTAGCTGGTCCGGCCTGACAGCAGCTCTGACTGCCTGCCTGCGCGGAAAGCTGTCCGGCATGCACCACCTCCTGCGTCTGCCTTGGCTGGTGATTGGCAGACAAGGCGTCCACGGCCTGCGGGGGTGCAATATGGCCATGTTCCGTGCCGACCTGCTGGCGATCAACGGCTTCAACGAGAAGATCACCGGCTGGGGGCGCGAAGACTCGGAGATTGTTGCACGCCTGTTTGCCTACGGCCTTCACCGCAGGGAAACCCCGTTTTCCGCCATCGTATTCCATCTCTGGCACCCGGAAAACAGCCGTTATAACCTGTCTGCAAATGATAAGCTGCTTGAAGACACAATAACATCCGGCATATATCGCTGCACAAACGGTATTGTAAAGGAACAATAGATTGACCATATGCAGACACACACTATCTTCAAATATCCGAAAACAATTCTAATTTGCTCAATCCGGCTGATTGGGGATGTAATCCTGACGACGCCATTGATTGATATCCTTAAAAATCGGCACCCCCAAGCATCTATTGATTTGCTAGTTGCAGCTGGAACAGGCTCATTTCTAAAAAAAGACCCAAGAGTACGTAGTATTATTGAAGTAAAATCAAAACAGATAGAAGCAGACGCCGATAATTCGACATTTACAATATTAAAGCGCATTTTTCGTAATTATGATCTGGCAATCAGCATGAATGCATCAGATCGTGGCAATATTGCCGCCATACTTGCTGGGCGGCGAGACAGCCTCGGATTTTATGAAAACAAAGGATTACTGAAGAGTTTCTGGAGAAAGCTTCTCCTAGGTAAAGCGATACCATACGATACCGAATGCCACGCTGTGCGAATATGCGAGAAGGTTGCTGATTCATTAAACATCCCGGTCAATAAACTTAAAGTTATTATCTACTGGGACAAGAACGATGCCTGTGCAGTTAATGACGCACTCAAAATGGACAGCAATTCTCAACCCTATATTGTCATGCATCCATTTGCACGCTGGGATTATAAATACTGGCCTATGGATAATTTTGTTCAACTCAATGACAGGCTTTTTGAGTCTTTCGGAATCCGAACCGTATGGACATCATCACCTGCAAAAAATGAACTGGAACAGCTGGATAAGTATTCAGCTAAGTGCCGTCACAAGCCGTTAACTATTCCCGGAAACCTGACACTAAATCAAATAACCTGCCTAATTGCCGGTTCATGCTTGTATATCGGGCTTGACACTGCCGTAACACATCTTGCCGCTTCCACAAACGTCCCCATGATTGCCCTTTATGGCCCGACAATCACCAGACGCTGGTCCCCCTGGAATAACACCGGAGCAATAGATCAGTTTGCAGATTGCAACCGCGGAAAAGTATACAACGGTCACATCTTACTGTTCCAAGAAAACTGCAAATATGAAAACTGTATCAGACCGTTATGCAACGACCAATGTATGACAAGGATACAAGCCGAACAGGTTTATTCTGATGCGACACAACTCCTTCAGAAAAGTGGTTTTAAAATGCTGAATAACTACATTGCAGAAAAACCATGACCAAACATCGTTACGACATAACCTTTGTTACGGTCAACTACAACACGCGCGATCTGGTGCGTGAAATGCTGAATTTTTTCCGCTCGGCATCGCTCCCGTTCAGTCATGCGCTGGTAGTGGTCGACAACAATTCCACTGACGGCTCGCACGAGTTCCTGACCGCACAGGATGACCTCCTGTATATCCCGGCCGGTGAGAACCTGGGATACGGACGGGCCATAAACCGCGGTATCCAGGCATCTGATAGCCGTTACATCTGCGTATTGAATACCGATGTGGTGCTGAATGGAGCATGCCTGACCAGGCTGTGGGAATTCATGGAGCAGACGCCCGATGCCGGGATTGTAGCGCCCCGCATCGCCAACCGTGACGGTTCCACCCAGGGATTCATATTCCACAAGTGCC
>DAONZY010000109.1:0-2382 GCA_035407085.1 Deltaproteobacteria bacterium
AGCATTTGAACTGTCCGGTTAATGATGTGGTGATCGACTGCAAGAACCGGATCGTCACCACCCCCGCCTACATGTTGGCAGGACGCATATCAGAACTCTCCGCCGGCATCAACAAGTGTGTCAAGGAGTTGATCAATCTGATCCCGTAATCACAACGGCACTACTGCAACACATAAAAGCCCCAGCCTGTCCGGCGGGGGCTTTTATGTGGCTAGAGCTGTTGCCTCTCAAGCATTTTGATCGCTGCCGTCAGATTTCCACACGAGTCACCACACCCTGCAACTTGGCGGTCGGCAGTTTGTAAAACTGCACGAAATTAGGGGTGACTTTTTTGATAGTGGCAAAGATCTTCCAGAATGGATTGGCTGTCGCGATATCCTCAATCCCGTAAAAAACGACCTTCTCGCTTATGCCGAGGTCTTTAAGAATCTGCTCAATTTCGAACATCTCCAGATAGCCGGCCCTGATACAGAGAGAATCCAGCCCGGTTCCCACGCCGCGCCGCATGTTGCTGTCAAGGCCATATGGTTCCTCTGTACGGCAGATGGAGATCAGCACATTGCGTTCATAGACAATGTTACTGCGGATTGTGCAATGCACCAGATAGGGTGGAATTACGTTCAGCTCCTTGATAAAAAACAGCGCCGTGCCAGAAATATGCTCTTTTGCATAGATCTGTTCGTAGCTCATCAGATAGGTTTCCAAATCAAGCGGCCGCATGGCACGATACAGTGCTTTCTGACCGTAGGTCCAAATAAGTATGGCAACAAACGGAAAGGCCGCCAGGACGATCGACCAGTAACCCCCATGGGGTATCTTGTTGGTACACGCAACCAAAAAGACAATATCAACCAACGTGATTCCTACAACTACCGGGACCTTCCACTGCTTGGCCGTACGGGAGAAGATCATGATCATCATAATACCGGTAATGGTCATGGATCCTGTTACCGCAAGGCCATATGCAGCTGCCAGATTCTCCGACTTCTGAAACAGCAGCATGATAAACAGCACCGCCAGCATCAGCACCCAGTTGACCGAGCCGATGTATATCTGGGACTTGAGATAGGTGGATGTGTAGTCAACCTTCAACAGCGGCAGCATGCGGGTGGTTATCCCCTGGTAGACAATGGAGAAAACGCCACTGATCATCGCCTGCGAAGCAATAATCGTGGCCATGATGGTCAGAATCAGAAAGGGGGCGTAAAGCATCGGCGCCTGGTGCTGAACCATGCCGAAGAGATAGTTTTTTGCGCCGGGATGACTGATCAGAAACACCCCCTGTCCGAAATAGTTGATAATCAGTGCAACAAAGGCAAAACTCCAGGCGCGCATGATCGGCTTACGTCCCAGATGGCCCATATCGGCATAGAGCGCCTCTCCACCGGTTGCGCACAATATAACCTCGGAGAGGACAAAAAAACCGGCAAGCCCCTGATGCAACAAAAACTTCAGCGCATAGTGCGGGCTGACAGCCGCCACAATACCAGGCATTTTTGCAATCGAGGCAAGGCCTGAAATTGAAAGCACCAAAAACCATACCACCATGATCGGACCGAAAGCACCAGCCACCTTATCCGTCCCCTTGAACTGAAAAACAAACAGGCCAATTGCGATGACAGCCGCAATGAGAATCAAGGTGCCCTGGGAGGTCGATTCAAGACCTGGAATGATAGCCATACCCTCGACAGCCGAAAGGATCGAGATGGCCGGCGTGATGACACCATCCCCCAGCAGCAGGCAGACACCCACATAGGAGAGAAATACCACAAACGCAAGCTGTCGGCCTGGCTTGATCATGCGCACCAGAATCTCCCGCAGCACAATCGTGCCCCCCTCCCCCTTGCGGCCCAGACTCATGGCCATCCAGGCATACTCGGCAGTAACCAGAATTGTCATAGTCCAGAACACCAGTGACAAGATGCCGAACACGTTCTCAATGGTCGGTTTTGTCAGCGCAAAAATAACGGTCAACGTATAAATCGGACTGGTACCGATATCACCGAAAACCAGCCCCATCGACTTGACAATGCCACCCCAGTAGGAGTCGCCTGATTCTGAAATCACTGAATCCCCCTTATTTGTTACGGTTTTGCTAATATGTTTTCAAACGATAGCCGACACCGGGTTCTGTAATGATATGCTGAGGTCTCGACGGATCTGTTTCTATCTTACGACGCAGGTTGCTGATATTAACCCTTAGCACATGCGGCTGTTCCAGATAGGCCACCCCCCAAATCTGTTTCAATATCTGGCTGTGCGTCATCACCTTCCCGACATGTGTGACCAGTAAACGCAGAAGATCGTATTCGGTAGGAGTCAACTGCACCTCCTGCCCGTCAACACTTACGAGCCGCCTTGGAAAATCAACCTGCAGATTTC